>JBAZCF010000010.1 GCA_041671045.1 Parachlamydiales bacterium | reverse complement strand
CCCCTAAAACATCCATTCCATGCGTTCATTTCTATGTGTTCATTTCCATGTGTTCTTCGCTTCGCTCATTCACACATGGCTAGCATCATGCAGCCACTTCGTGGCAAAGTACTGCTTCGCAGTCAGTAAATGTAAGAAGATTGTCAACATTAGATGACAGATTGGGCTGTTGTTTAATTATAATAATGAAGAGGTGGACATCTTGCTCATAAGTAACTGCGAAGCAGTATTTTGCCACAAAGTGGCTACATTAACGATTCATTCTAGACCAATTTTACATCTGCCGCCACTTTGTGGCTTGATTCCAGGGGGTATCCTTTCCATGTGTTCTTCGCTTCGCTCATTCACACATGGCTAGCATCATGCAGCCACTTCGTGGCAAAGTACTGCTTCGCAGTCAGTAAATGTAAGAAGATTGTCAACATTAGATGACAGATTGGGCTGTTGTTTAATTATAATAATGAAGAGGTGGACAAGTAACTGCGAAGCAGTATTTTGCCACAAAGTGGCGACATTAACGATTCATTCTAGCCCAATTTTACATCTGCCGCCACTTTGTGGCTTGATTCTAGGGGTTATCCTTTCCATGTGTTCTTCGCTTCGCTCATTCACACATGGCTAGCATCATGCAGCCACTTCGTGGCAAAATACTGCTTCGCAGTCAGTAAATGTAAGAAGATTGTCAACATTAGATGACAGATTGGGCTGTTATTTAATTATAATAATGAAGAGGTGGACATCTTGCTCATAAGTAACTGCGAAGCAGTATTTTGCCACGAAGTGGCTACATGATGTTAGCCATGTGTGAATGAGCGAAGCGAAGAACACATGGTAAAATTCAGCAAACAATTGAGCCACAAAGTGGCGACATTAACGATTCATTCTAGCCCAATTTTAAATCTGCCGCCACTTTGTGGCTTGATTCTAGGGGGTATCCATTCCATGCGTTCCATTCACACATGGCTAACATCATGTAGCCACTTCGTGGCAAAGTACTGCTTCGCAGTTACGCAAGGTTGAGTTGTTTATATTATGTAAGTTGCCCTTGACAAGTCGCAGCACTCCTATACTAGGGCCGGCTTAAAACATCATAATTGGAATAATTTCAACTAATTATAAATGCTTTATTTTTAAAGTCGCCTTTATTCTTGTTGATAGCTATACTATTAAACAATTTGTCGATTTTAATAAGGAAACTAACGTGAGTTTTTCTAAGATTTATTCAGCAATAAGCAAAATACCTTGTATTACAGACATTACAGATGCCGTGCACCATACTCTTGGACCAAGAGGAAGATACGTAAGTTATGCGAGCATCTTTCTTGGGAGCGTGGTTAATCAGAGTGAACAGATAAGTCAATTGTTTAATTCAGAAGAATCTTTGGTCCAGAAAGGATATTGCGCTGCAGCTTTGGCTATTCCGCTGGCATTGTGTTGGGGTACATTACGATTTTTTTCCGCTCCTCTTCCTATTTTGAATCCGCGTGAAACTAAAATGATAGCCATGATTTCTAGAGACATTAATTTGCATGGTTCGCCTTCAGAGGAAACCTTATGTAAGTTATTTGGGTATGCTTTTGGAAATGCCCTTTTCTCTAAAAGATTGGAAAGTATCATTGAGCAAAATGATGAAGAACTAGTAGAACGATTCAGCGGATACCTGGAGATGCTTCAGGAGTTTAGTTTTCATACCAGAGGGTTGACTTTTGATCTAGTGAGAGGTCTTAGGACAAAGCTAGAGGGGAATTTTAATCCAAGTCAAGCAGAATTATTATTTATTATTCATCTTTCAGAAATTCAATTGGATGAAGATATCTCGCAATTTCTGGACAAAGACCTTATCGAACTCATGAGTCTATGTAGGAAGTTCATTGTTTCTATGGATATGGGGACAAAGCATATTCCCGTGGGTGCTATTATCGTTCATAACGAAAACAAATTTGCTGCGTATAAGCATGAAGTTAAGGAGTGTTATTTTGATCTCTATAACTATTCGCACGCACAGATCCTCTGTGAAAGTAATAACGATGAAGTAAAAGTTATTGATATTACATACGATGGCATCGAGCTTAGAAAAATTGAAAGCATAAGAAATATTTTGTGTACGGAAGTATTAACACTTGATTTTGTAAAATTGATTTCTGATGAGTCTATGGAGCTTTTATTAGAACTCTATCCCTCTGAAGAATCTGTATTGGAAAACGTAGAAAAGATATACCAAGAAAAAATTCAACGACTTGCGCAAAAGCATTCTGCTAACCCTCATATGATTGAGTGTGCAGGAACGTTTTATCAGCACTTCAATTTGATGAATAAGTTCCAGAATGAGATTAATCAAAAAGTGCGTTCAGACTTCGATGATGGCCAATTTATCACTTGCTCTGCATTTGTGGGTAAGTTAGTGGAACGAGCTATTGGCGAAGTGAATGAACATATCTTAGATAGATTTGTGAAAGAAGTTGATATAGAGGGGTGGGCAGACGACTCAACACCCGAAGAATCCATTACTGATGGAGATATCATTTTTGTAAGATCACCTTTTCCGCCCTTCATAAGCTTAGAATCACTAGCTCCTGCAGATTTTGTGAAGTTGGATAGCCTTTCTAGTTTTAGTAAGCAGTTCGGAAAATTAACATTAGCTTAATAATTAATAAGGTGATCTATGACTGTCATAAATAGTGCACATCCTGTCACACATACACAGAATATACTGTGGGGTATAGATGTTTTAAGAAGAAAAGTGACTAAACATAAAGAAGAGATTGCTTTCGCCCTTTTATCAGCAGGGGCCTATCTCTACCGAGAAGAGTTCTCTGAGACTTATAGACAGTCAGTGGAAGCATATCCTGTATTATCTTATGGACTTTCCTTTGGCATCCCTCTTTTTACAGGAATTCTAGGATGTTGGGTAGCGAAGGTTAAAATGCCTTTTTTGACGATCTATGAGTCAAGATTAGTGGGTAAATTTAATAGTGAATTCGAAACATACGGTTATGCAACCAACGGGACATGGGAAGAGGCTTGCAAATATGCATCTAATAACACACAGTTTGCTCAACGCCTTAGAAAATTTATTAATAGCTCAGCAAGCGATCAATGTTATTTTGAGTTAATTGTTACACTAAAAATTCTCATTCTTCATTCATATGATATTTCTGAGCATTATAGTGATGCTCTTTTGAATTCATATAGGGGAGCGAACGGCCTATTACGTTTGAGATATGATCCTCAAAGTGACGAATTAGCAGAGAAAAAGAAACTATCCTTCGATGAATGTTGTAGGTTAATTTATTTCTCTAAACTTTATTGTGAATTGTCCTTTGATGCCCATAACAATGGTTATGCGATAAATGATGAAAAAATAATCGCTTGCAAAAGTATTTCCGGATACCTAAATGATATCGCAATGGATGCATCAAAAATACCTACAGGTTCAATACTGATTCCCAATTTACAGCATTATCAAACGTATAGGACAGTGATAGGAAAAGGTGATTTTGAACACAAGTTTGATGCACGAGTATCTTTAAAGTTTAATTCAAAGACTGCTGAACACTGCAGAATATACTACGATCACAAGGTCATCTCGGATGATAGGATATCACGTCCTTCACAGTATCTTATATACGATATTTATGAGTTGGACTTAGATTTGCTAATCAATGTTCAAGAGTATTATCAAGATTTGATGGATATAATTGGTTCTAATTTTAGAGAAGAGCTGGAAGTCCTTTTGATAAATAAAGTAAATATTACTTGTGCATCGTTTCTAAGATTAGATCCTGGCTGTAAAACAGATTTAGGTTTTGTGGCTAGGGTAATAGATGTTGCGATCGATTCATTGAATGATGATTTAAGCCAAAAAGATGCAATTTTAGAATGGGAAAATAGCCATTCAGAAAACGAAGCTTGGAATGGGTGTTATACCTTAGTAGAGTATATTTGGAGTCCATTTAATTTAAGTATGAATTTTGATGAGCTTACTCCAGAAGTGATTTCTGCTATGAGAGGATTCAAAAAGTGCCAAGCTCACTTTGGCAAATTAGAGGGTCATTTGAACTTCTGATATAGAGTAGACTTCGTTCGAAGAGATGAGAACACAGTAAATGATTACTGCGTTCTATTAGTTTAGCTGAAAAATGTTAGCTGAAAATCGCTAGCACTTGCAGGCGTTTTCTTGGGAACGGGTTTTTTAACTTTGGGTGGAGAGATAAATGCTTTTTGATTCGAATTCTGTTCCAGATGTGCCAATACTTCATAAGCACGGTTGACAACAGGCGCAGGTAAGCCGGCAAGACGTGCGACATGAATGCCATAGCTTTTGTCCCCCACACCTTTCACAATCTTATGCAGGAAATGGATCTGACCTTCATGCTCATGAATGGCTACGTTCAGGTTGACAGCACCCGGAAAAAGCTCTTCCAACTTGGTAAGTTCCCAATAGTGGGTTGCAAATAGCGTTTTCGCTGTTTTTTGAGGATGAGTAAGTAAATATTCTGCAACAGACCACGCAATAGAAATGCCATCGTAAGTACTTGTACCGCGTCCAATTTCATCTAGAATCACTAGGGACTTATTTGTCGCGTTATGCAGGATGTTAGCTGTTTCAGTCATCTCTACCATAAAGGTAGACAAGCCGCGTGACAGGTCATCGCTAGCACCAATACGGGTGAAAATTTTATCGACAATGCCGATAACAGCACTTTTTGCAGGTACGAAAGAGCCGATTTGGGCTAATAATGTGATCAGGGCAACTTGGCGTATGTAAGTCGACTTACCTGCCATGTTTGGCCCTGTGATAATCATCAAACGATTTTTATCATCGTCTAGGCACGTATCATTCGGAGTGAATGCCGTCGCAGAGTTGGCTGCTTCAATGACAGGATGACGGCCTGCTTCAATATGGAGGGTATTCGATTCGTCAAGAGTGGGCTTTGTATAGTTATGCTTTAAGGCTACAGCAGCGAGTGACTGGAAACAGTCTATACGAGCTATCGCTTTGGCGACTTCCTGCAAAGACTGTGAATAGGTCGCAATATGCTGTCTCAAATTTGAGAAGAGCTGGTTTTCTAGAGCAATGCTTTTTTCGTCAGCACTTAATACTTTCTGTTCGAACTGTTTTAGTTCGGCTGTGATAAATCTTTCAGCATTCACTAATGTTTGACGGCGTTCGAATTCCGACGGCATGCGCTCCGCCTGGCCGCGGCTGACTTCAATGTAATAGCCGAACATACGTGTGAAGCCGACCTTGAGCGTTTTAATGCCGGTTGTTTCGCGCAGTTGCTGCTGATAGTTCACTATCCATGTTTTACTATCATGACTGATGGAACGCAGTTCATCCAGTTCAGCATTGTATCCGGTGCGGAAGATACCTCCCTCATTTAGACGAAGAGGGGGTTCATCTATAATGGATTCTGCAATGATAGGAGCTATATTTGGAGATGCAATTACGGTTTGATAGTCTTGAGATAGCACTTGGGGAAGACTTCCGCATGCGGCAAGGGAATGGATTAAAGCAGGAAGTAATTCTAAAGTAAATCTTAACGCCGTCAGGTCCCTGGGCATTGCATACCCGGAGGCTGTTTTCATCGTTAGACGTTCCAGGTCTCGAATGCCTTCCAGTGCGCGGCCTATACTATTCAACTGGGAGGATTGATTATACAGAAATTCTATACAGTTCTGTCGTAGGATGATTTCTTCTAATGAAAGAAGGGGGTGCTTTACCCAATAGCGTAAAAGGCGCGCACCCATGGGTGTATGGGTGGAGTCTATGACATCGAGAAGAGTATTACGTTTGCCGCCATCGTGAAGGGATTCAGTGAGTTCAAGGTTGCGCTGAGTGGCTTTGTCCAATGCCATGAAGTGTTGTGTAGAATAGCACGCTATTTCTGTGATGTGTCCAATGGGTACATTTAAGGATTCGTGCAGGTAGTGCAAGAGACCGCCGCCGGCATTAATAGCGGAAATCATCCCTTTAAGGCCGAATCCATCCAATGAAATGACTTTAAAGTGTTGCGTAAGATAATCATGAGCTTGTTGGTGGTCAAAATGCCAGTCTTCATAAGGGTGTATTGCGCAGTTCCATGAATGACGCATCTCCAAAACTAATTCGGCATGCTTTTGAATCCATTTAGGAGAGGCGATGATTTCAGAAGGTTTAATGCGGTAGAGCTCATGGAAAAGTTGATCAGGACTTGTGAGTTCGATCGCACGGAATTCTGCTGTAGTTACATCCAGATAAGCGAGACCAAAAAAACTCCCCACTTGAGTCAGAGAAGCGATGAAGTTGTTTGTTGAATCAGAAAGTAGTCCCGAGGTGATGACCGTTCCGGGAGTCACTGTGCGTACGATACCCCTTTGAACAATGCCTTTAGCTTGCTTAGGATCTTCCAACTGTTCAGCAAGAGCTACACGGTACCCTTTAGAAACGAGACGGTCGATGTATATTTCACTTGTATGTACGGGTACACCGCTCATGGGAATGTCCTGACGCTTAGTCAGCGTAAGGTCAAGCTCGCGAGCAATAGTGGCGGCATCGTCATAAAAGGCTTCGTAGAATTCGCCCATCCTAAAGAGCAGTAATGCAGTGCCGGCTTTTTCTTTGCAGGCATGCCATTGAAGCATCATAGGGGTGGTTTTGATCTCAGGAGGAACTGGGGTATTCATAATGGAAACAGGGAAAAGGATTATTTTTCAAACATTATACTGAGAATGCTTACAAAATTGAAAGTGGCATGCAGACCAATGGATGCCCAGATAGATTTTTCCCTTTCATAAACCCATGCAAGGACTAATCCTAGTAAGAATATAACCGAGATAAGTTCGATATTCGTAATGCTTTGTGAAACATCAAAATGGAAAAGAGAAAAGCATAAAGCACTAAGGACTATGGCGACTTTGATCGATAGGAATCCTTTTAAGGCATTGTATAAGAACCCCCTAAAAAGAAGTTCTTCCGAAACAGGCACTACAAAGGCTACAAGGAATCCATTAAGATAAAATAACCAGGGGTTGTCTAATAGCTTCATGAGAAAGTCGACTGCAACTTGCGTCGAGACTGAGTAGTCCACAAGAAGATGGAGGATGAGTTTGATGATGGAGCTAAAGATAACTGCAATGGGATAGACAAACAACCACCAGCGGGCACCACGTAGAAATTTAACAAGATAATTTCCTTCACCCCAGATAGTATGACGGATAGGAGGAAGAAGAGATAGGGCGGTGACAGCCAGTGCGCTCGCGACGATTCCGATATCGGAAATAATTGTTAGAAGACCATTGGAAGCTATGCAGATGTCTTCCTTGCAGATAAACAACCTTGCTATCAAAGGGATTAGCACTCCTTGAAAAAGAATATATAGGAAAAATGCGGCTAATGTTAGAGGGACGAATACAGCGGCGAGAGGTCTTTCGTCGCGGGGATAAATACGTCTAAGCCCGCCCCTAGAAATAGCAATGTATAAGGCTAGTACTGCCCAGACAGAAAAGATGAAATAGGGAAGGGCTTCTTCATACATGTGCAGATTCCTTAAGCCAGAGTGATAAAGCTTGATAAGTACGTTCGGTAGCTCCCTGGATCTCTTTGACCATGGCGGCGCAATTCGTTTTCAACTCTTCCCTTTTCTGCTTATCGTCTAAAATTGTGTTAAGGTCTTTCGTAAACTCTTCGACAGAGGATTGTTTGCCTGTACCATACTGTTTAACAATGTTAACGAGTTCTTTTTGTGTTTCCATGTACGGTCCGAACAAGACGGGTGTTCCGGCTAAACAGGGTTCCACAATATTATGACCACCCACCCCGGGAGTGAAGCTTCCGCAAACTACCGCTACTGTTGCTTGGCGATAAATTTGTCCAAGAATGCCCATGGCATCAATTAACAATATACGCCAGGGTTGATCTTGATCAAAATTAGAATATCGTTGCAGTGGAACTTGATAAGTTTCTAACATTTTGTAAACGGCATCAAAGCGTTCGGGATGGCGCGGAACGATGACTAATTTTAGATTTGCCCGCTCTTTTAGCAAGGGAGCAAGTTGACTTAACAAAGCTTCCTCTTCACGTGGATGTGTTGATCCTAACACAACCAATTCAGTTTCGGGTGCCAGTTTTAAAAGAGGCTCCGTCTTTACTGCATCAAAATCGAATTTCGTATTACCCGTAATGGTGATTTGGGGAATATCCAACGTCTTGAATCTTTCGGAGTATTCCTTGGACTGAGCACAGCATAAATCGATATTTTCATATAATCGTTTCCCTACGCTAGGAATAAAGTTTAAACGGCTAGCTGAACGTTCGGATAGCTTGCCATTGACAATCCCGATTTTGGCACCGGCTTTTTTAGCCATTCTAAGGAAATTCCACCATATATCCGACTCGCTCATGAGCACTATTGCTGGCGGGAATTGCTTCATAGCGTCTTTCAAAAAGTAGGGAAAATCTAACGGGAGATATATGAAGTAATCTGCAAAAGGCATGGATCTTTTAGCTTCTGCATGCCCGGTCTCAGTCGTAGAGGAGATAAGGAGAGCATACTCAGGGTGACGTTGTTTGAATAATTTAGCTAACCGAACAATTGCACGGGTTTCTCCCATGGAAACGGCATGCAACCAGATGATGGGTTGTGACGGATCCTTATTGATAGGCAGGTCATTTCCAAGCTTCTTTTTATAGGAAGTTTGATATTTACCGGTTTTAATGGAATCATAAACAGCTTTTGGTAAATACGAACATAATACTCCTGCAAAGCAGGCTTGATAGATCCATCTGAACATTTACAGTTATTTCCTATTTGTAGTATGAGAATTCCAACTTCATCAATGAGGAAGATTATGGGTAAACAACACAATTCTAATCAATCAGTTGTAGAGAATTTAAAGCAAATCTTCGCCAATACTTACGTATTATATGTGAAAACTCAAAATTTCCACTGGAATGTTGTCGATTCACGTTTTAGAAGCCTGCATAAACTTTTCGAAGAACAGTATGAAGACTTGGCAGAAGCTGCAGATCTTTTAGCTGAAAGAATTAGAGTTTTTAATGTACCTGCACCCGGATCTATGCGCGTGTTTTTAGAGTTGGCTACACTTAAAGAAAGTGGTGAGATAGAAGATGGCGACCTGATGCTTTTAGAGTTATTTCAAGATCACCAAGAACTATCAAGACAACTCAGAGAAGGTATTGCCTTAGCCGACGATCATGACGATCCTGCGACGGCTGATGTGTATACTGAGAGATTGCGTGTTCACGATAAGACAGGTTGGATGTTGCGAAGCCATTTGTTGGAAAGTGGTATTCTTGCAGGTTCGACAGCAAAATAGGTGACGTCCAGAATGTATTATGAACCAAATAACGCAAAGATCGCAGAGAAGCTCCGCCCCACATTAGGCTGTCACTAGCACGATTGTTTCGTACCAATCTCACATCGCCGCGGTCCCCCACGGGCCCGCGGCGCCGACGTTGACATGCTCGCTGACGCGATCACGTCAAACATTTATACGACACCGAATTTAGTCGGAATTTTTGCTGGATAAACTCAAATGGCAACAGCTAATCCTCTTCCCGTCTTAAACATCTTTATGCGGTTGCATAGTTAATAATTCAGGACCTATTAACTCATTAAGCCTGTATTCTAAATAATTTTTCGTTTCAGGGGAATGCTCTTCCAACCACTGCCTTAGGCGATAGGTTTTATTAAAGAGAGCATGATTGTAGACTTCAGTTTTTTTTGCTTCTTCATCTTTAGCTATCTGACCGATGTCTACAGGCAGGGGCATATTGTTTGCAACACCGGTGTTTTGCATCAGAGCGTGGTCAGTATCTGCAAACCCCTTCTTATAGATGTCAAGGATCATTTGAAGAAGTTTATCCATCATCGAATTAGCCTCTTCAATTTCATTTCGTTCAAAGAGTCTTAGCAGGTAAGTATCGAGCATTTCCACTTTGTTTTGAATAAGGTACTGATAATCCATAAGATCAATCCGAGAGGAAAGGCCTATTTTATCTACTATGGTTATGGGGTAGGAGGGGCCTGTTTTTTCATTAAGATGGAGCCACTTCACTCCTGTCTCTTCAGGAAGATAGTTAAAAGCAACCTGCCAACCCGTCAGCAGTTGTATTAGCTTTTGTTTTTTAGATAATAGTCTTTCATTCTGATAGCTAGAAAAATAAGGGAGGAAACTGACTGCATTGAGCCATGGTTTAGTCGCAAACCTTTGATGTTTAATGAACTTTAATACATACAACCCGTCTTGACTTAGAAAAACATACGATTGACAGCCTTTGCCCAAATACGTGAACTTCTGTTTAGCCAGTTCATTCATTAAAGACACCTCTTGTGGGGTAGGATGACGAGTTTCCCAAGGCTTTTCAAAGATAGTCGAACTTTTTATGTTCGATACTGTGAACCCATCCGTATAGGCGTAATAAACGCGCGAACCTAAATAAAATAATATAAAAGAGCAAATTAGGAGGAGAGGATAAAAAAACCGTTTTTTATTCACGTTATAACCTTGAAAAAAAAAATCTTTCCACACAAGATGTCCCTAAGCGAACTAGAGGGATCCATGGAACATCTTTTAAATTTACCTGTCATTCGATGGTTTCATAACCTAAGTTATAGGATAAAATTATCCTTGGTATTTCTTCTACTTTTACTCGCTGTTGCCGCTAGTATTTATTTTATGATAGATATGCAACAAAAGCTTATATCATTAATTGAAAATCAAAAAAAAGAAAATTCACTGGAATCTAATCTAAGAAGTTTAGAAGACAGCCTAATTAGACACCATATACTTTTAAAGCGGTATGAAAATGGTGAAGATTCTTTGAAAAACGAATTGCTGCAATTACAAACAACAGTAGTGGGAAATCTACAAACACTACAGCAAAAAAACAAAAGAAGTGTTCTCACCAATGACAAATTACATGAGAGTACTCTCTTAAAAGATATCACTGACGATTGGCAGGAAATAATTAAAAATCCTTTCGACGAGAAAAACCCTCCCTCAAATAGACTTTACCAGGGCATTCTTCAAAAGCTCAATAATTGGATACTTCTGCTGAACAATAATTCGTCTGTTTTGCTGGAAGAGGGTGATTTTGCCAGTTATTTTATAGATACTTCCGTTTTAGGGATACCTTTGGCTAATCTCCAAATTGATAATGCTTTGCAGAATGCTGCCGAAGGAAAAGCCGGAAATGTAGTTCAAATATCCAAGCTTGAAACTGCCGTACAGAACAATATCTCTGCTGTGCAGAAAGGAATAAATCAATTCCAAAAAACTCCTAATAATGAAGTTATAGATCTTACATCACTGCAGGAAAATTTAGCGAGCTATGGTGAAACCTCGGAAGACCTCATTAACTATACAAGAAAGAAAAACACACCTTCTTGGAATGCGCAAGACTATTTAGTGAAATTAGAAAAGCTATCGATGGCGCAGTCTTCATTATGGGAATCCCTCTTCGAAATCAACAATGGACTGTTAACTCAACAATTAGACAATTTATATCGTAAAAGAACATTTGCTATTCCTTTTGTAGCAATCTGTTCATTATTAGCTTTATTCCTTTTTCTGGTCATATTCATAGAGCTTTATGTACCTTTTAGAAATACGATCGATGCGGTAGAGAAATTTGCAAAAGGAGATCTAAGCAGCAGGGCAAAAATCTATTTTAATGATGAAACAGGACGCATTGCAGGAGTTTTGAATCATTTAGGGGATAATTTTGAGCACATCATTGAGCAGCTTCACCGCACTGGGATACAGCTCACAACTTCGACAACAGAGATAGCGGCGGCGGCTAAACAGCAGGAAATTACTGTTGTTGAACAAGAGGCGACAACAAAAGAAATTGCTGTGACTGCAGGGGAAATTTCTGCAACAGCAAAAGAGTTTGCAAAAACAATTAATAGTATTAGCCAAGCAGCAGAGCAAACATCCACACTAGCGACCTCTGGAAAAGACGGATTGACTCAGATGGAGTCCATTATGCGTCAGATGGTGGAAGCCTCCGCAAATATTGCTTCACGCCTTGGCGTATTGAATGAAAAAGCAGGTTCAATTACCTCCGTTGTAACTACAATTGCTAAAGTAGCAGACCAGACAAACCTTCTTTCCTTAAATGCATCTATCGAAGCGGAGAAAGCGGGAGAGATGGGGCGTAGCTTCGCTGTTATTGCCCGTGAAATCAGACGTTTGGCGGATCAGACGGCAAATGCAACTGTCGACATTGAAAAAATGGTCAATGAGATGGGATCGGCAGTTTCATCTGCTGTTATGGGGGTAGATAAGTTTACAGAGGAAATTCGATCAGGGGTAAGCCAGGTGACCCGCATAGGGGAAGTCCTTTCGCAAATTATCGAACAAGTTCAAGGGCTTACAACTAGTTTTGAAAATGTAAACCAAGGAATGAGAAACCAAACCCTAGGAGCGGAGCAAATTAACGAAGCGATTAATCAGTTAAGCGATGTAGCTCAGCAGACCTCCGCTTCTATTAGACAGTTTCATAATGCAATTGAACAATTAAACATGGCAGCACGGGATATGCAATCATCTGCTTCTAAGATAAAACATAATTAAATATTATTTTTAATTGTGTAGTTAAAATAACTACGAATTAATTAGTTTAGATGTATAATAAAATTATAATTATACACTAAACAATTAATTCATGGTTAGATATGGGTGATAATTTAAGTGTACAGTCACATTCAGCCGAACCGTTATCCCTCCCTCCTCAGACACAAACCCCTAATACTGTAACGGCAAACGGCCATACCTTTGCTGATCAAACAGGAAAAAATGAAAAGCTTTCCGGGACAATGGAACAGCTTACCGTCGGCTCCGAGTCCGATAAGTTCACGCAATCTAAAACACCTAGAGGTAATTCGTTAACAAATTCTGGAGCTCATATTCAAAAACAGGCAGTGAATGCCGACCATTCTACTTCACAGAGAAGCCTTCCTATGGAAAGGACGCCTTCGACCACAGCATTAGTAGAAACTGCTGCTGTTGATCCGAAACAGACCAAGCTGGAAAATACAATTAAAGAAGTGCTTGAGACTGAAAAAACCTTAAATAAAAATATGAAGAATTTATCAACACTATTAAAGAATTCTATCAAAGAGCTCGAAAATCCTAAAAGTTCATTAAATCAAAAACTGCAAGCATTCAATAATAATAATCGTAATATTAAAGGTTTCAAACCAATTACAATAAAAGACTTCAAAGATTCTCTAGAAATTTCAGAAAATGTAGCAAAGGTAAGTGATAAAGCATTGGCTGGGACGGAAACTTCTCCAGAAAAAATATTATCGAACTTAAATGAGCATAACGAAGAATATTTTGCTGCTTTGGAACATGGATCTATTAATTATAATGGAGGATTGGAAAAATTCCTTGGAGCCGTTCCAGAGGAGGCGAATAAATTACAGCTGACACCTCAAGACACTTATGGAGTGAAAACCGCGCTACTCAATCCTCTTCAAAGAGGAAGTAGATTAGGTCTATTTACAAAACAGCTTAATGAAGATACAAGTAATGAACATACTCTTAAGGCTACTATAAGTGCATTAAATACTTTTGTTAGTCTTGCTATGAGTAAACAAAATCAGATAAAAGGTCAAAAGGACGACCTACCGAATGTTGAAAAATTTACGAAACTCAATAGTGAATTAACTGCGATATCAAAGAAAATTGCAAAAGAAGGCATAACTTCAAAAAATCTTAAAGAATTCACAAAAATACGTGAAGAAATGAGAAATACTAAATTCTCTCAATATACTGATGTAAGCAATTTGAAAAATGAAGCGCGTAATACTGTAGGAAGTGTCTATGTCATGAACATTCGTAATTTGATTGCACAGGAAACAAAGAACACTTCAAATAAACCCCTATCCTCTAAAGACATTGAGAAGAAAACAGTTGTAGCACAGTCCTTAAATCAACAAATTAAATATCTTGAATCGCTCAATAATCCAGCAATGGATAGTGACATCAAGGAAGCAAAAGCTATTTACGAGGTAATTAATAGCAAAATTCAGAAAAAATGAGCTGCGTTGAGTGTTTTTAGGATCTGATCAATAGCTTTTTTGCTCTTCTGAGCCATCAAAGAAAATCTTCCATTTTATTAACTGTTTATCCTCTAGCTAGGATTGCCAATTATAGTTATAATCTTTGGTATTATTATGCTTCCGCTAAAGGAGACAGCACATGTTGAATATTAATTTAAAAGGTAAGGTCGCTTTCGTTGCCGGCATTGGCGACGATAAGGGATTTGGTTGGGCAATTGCTAAAGCTCTTGCTAACGCTGGGGCTACCATTCTTGTAGGTACCTGGGCGCCTATGTATAAAATATTTACTCAAGCTTTTGATCTGGGAAAATTCGAGGAATCAAGGCTTCTAGAAGACGGTTCCAAGTTGACTTTTGAAAAAATTTATCCAATGGACGCTGTCTTCGATAAAATGGAAGACGTACCTAATGAAATACGCGAAAACAAACGTTATAAAGAGCTGCAAGCTTATGCAATTGCTGACGTGGCTGAAGCTATCCGTAAAGAATATGGGCATATTGATATTCTCATCCACTCCTTAGCTAATGCACCGGAAGTTCAAAAACCGCTTCTTAAAACTACCAGACAAGGATATCTTGCAGCTTTAAGTTCATCTAGCTATTCCTTTGTTAGTCTATTGGCCCATTTTGCCCCTATGATGAATAGAGGTGGAGCTGCGTTATCGCTTTCTTATTTTGCAGCAGAGAAAACCATACCTGGATATGGCGGAGGAATGAGTTCTGCTAAAGCTGCCCTAGAAAGTGATACTAAAACTTTGGCTTGGGAAGCGGGACGTGAATACGGTATCCGTGTGAATACAATTTCTGCTGGAGTAGCCGGAACAAGGGCAGCTAAAGCTATTGGTTTCATCGACAAAATGATTGATTATTCCCATGCGAATGCTCCACTTTCAAGTTCTGTCAATACTGAAGATGTGGGAAATACTGCGGCATTCCTTTGCTCGCCCTTAGCTGCAGCAATTACGGGCGTAATCGTCTATGTTGACCAAGGCTTGCATTCTGTAGGTGTAGCTGTAGATAGCGCATCACTCGCAAACTAAGATTGGTGGAAATACTAACCTTGTCCTAGCATAGAAGTGCGGCGACTTGTCGCCGCTTTCATAGCCCTCGACTTGTCGAGGGCATCTAATCTCAGTTGTCGCTGGCTTCTTCAATAACAACAGAAGGAGTAGAAGATGTGTGTGTACGGTCCATACCTTCTGTCCAGAAGTTTAGAGCCATGCAAGCGATCATAAAACCGAAGGCTAGGTAAGCAGTAAATTTCTTTAAGACATCTGCTGTGGAAGTTCCAAACAGAGAGTCGTTAGAGTCACCACCAAAAGAAGATCCCAGGCCTGAATTCTTGCTATCTTGCACTAAAATCACTGCGCAAAGAATGACGCAGAGGAGCAAAAACATAAAGATAGCTGTGAAATAAAAAAAAGTTCCCATAAAAATTCCTTAATACTATGCATCAACCGGTTGTGAGTTGACGGAGTTAATTATTTCTGCAAATGATTCTGCTTGTAAGGAGGCACCTCCGACGAGCAAACCATTGATGTCTTTCTGTGATAGTAGCAATGGGGCTGTTTCTGGTTTGACAGATCCACCGTAAAGAAGGGGGATATGGCTTGCTAATTCTTGGCCCCAGTGTTGTGTTAAGTATTCCCGGCAAAATAAGTGTGTTTCTTGCGCGATTTCCGGGGTAGCTGTTTGTCCTGTGCCAATTGCCCAAACGGGTTCATAAGCAATGATCAATGTTTGGAGTGACTTTTCATCCAGACCTTCAAGGCATTCGGAAAGCTGAGTCGCTAGTACGTCTTCTGTTTCAGACGCTTCCCTTTCTTCTTGAGTCTCACCTATACATAAAAGAGGCTGGAGTCCATTGTTCAGGGCTTGTTTAACTTTCAAGTTAATGACTTGATTAGACTCATTAAAATAACGACGTCTCTCTGAGTGACCTAGAAGGACAAATCGTGCGCCGGCATCGGTAAGCATTACAGCAGAGACTTCTCCGGTAAAGGCGCCTTCGGAAGCGTCATTCATATTTTGAGCGCCAATGATGATCTTTGAGCCGGTAGCTTTTAGGGCAGCAGTGTGGATAGAGGTATAAGGGACTGCAATATAAATATGTGCTTGGCTATCAGTTACCTTGGGGATAAAGTCCTCTATAAACTTTTCCGTTTCCGCCAAAGTTTTATACATTTTCCAGTTTGCCGCGATGATCGGCATATTTTTTATTTTGGCCATGCAGGGTTGCCTCTTTTGCTGGTCGCATACATAATAAAATTTCCCTAGTATCCACGGCAATGAAAAAATAATAAATTTTAGGTTTTAAGTGAAAATAGACTGCATTTTACCACAGCGGAGTCAATATGAAGTCTTGCATCACTTTACCCGAAAGGTCGGGGAGGCGCTGGTAAGATTAGGCCATAGTGTTCGTATTTTAGAGGCGGAGGCTGATCTCTTCCCAACAGAAGAGAGTTTGCCTGATGCTACATTAGCATTTAATGGAGCTCCCTCAATGGAAGACGGAACATTCTTGTGTGATAAGTGGGGGATTCCACATTACGCTTGCTTGGTGGATCCTCCTCTGTATTATTTAGGATTATTAGGTAGCCCTTTGATTAAACTATACTGCGACGACAAAAGCAGTTTTAGCCAGTTAAAAGGATTAGGATATTCAAAAGGGATGTTTTTTACTCAGGGGATAGAGCCGGAGCTGCTTGCTAAAACTGAGGGTTCTAAAGAGTATGATTTAGTCTTTATGGCAAGTTATTTTGATGTGCCGGAAGCTAAAAGACAGATGGAAGAGCGGCTTTCTGATGAACTGTATCAATTAACAGAACGGGCGATAGAATCCACATTTATCGATAACAGTTTATCCCTTTACGATGCTTTTGTAAAAGTTATAGAAGGGAAGGCTCATTTACTGGAAGAGGTGGACTTTGTGCAGCTGTTTTATGCAATGAGTTATGTACAAAAAGGGGAAGCCCGCAATAGGCTGCTCATGAGTTTATCCGGATTGCCTGTTCATGTATGGGATATGCGTTGGGAAGGTTTTTGCAAGGAGAACTGTCCAAAAGCAATTGTGCATGAGGCAGTCAACTATAAAGAGGGGCTAGAGGTTTTTAAGAAGGCAAAGATAGTATTATGTAATTCTATTCGCAGTGTCAATGGGTGCAATGAAAGAGTGCTAAATGCAATTGCATGCGGTGCAGTAGCTTTCACAAATAATAATCCTTATTTTAGAGAGCATTTTATTGATAAGGAGCATCTTCTTTTATACGATCATCATGACATGAGTAATAATGAAAAAGTTATCAGATTACTTTTAGAAGACTCGGAAAAGCTGTCAAAAATGACGGCGGCAGCACGGAAAGTTGTTTTAGAAGAGCATACATGGGACGATCGCTTGCGAGAAATAGGGCTAGGATAGCAAGCTTTCCCGTGTTTCTTCAGCGATCGCCTGATTTTCATCTACGCCTACAGCGTAGAGCGCAATTTTGGACTGGGCAGAGCTTATCAGCTCTGAAACTCCCGGTGAAAGGCCCTTTGCTTTTTCATTGGCTTGATCATCTAGGAAAACACCTTGCCAAGCCAGGCCGGCCACAATTTGTTTTCTGATGGCGGAAGCATTTTCACCTATTCCACCACTAAAGAGGATTGCGTTACAGCCTTGCAAAATATTTTGATATGCTCCGATATATTTGAGACAGCGGTAACAGAAAACCTCAATGGCTAGTTTAGCTTGAGGAGTATTAGCTGATAGAAGTGTTTTCATATCCGTAGAAATTTCTGATATTCCTAGAAGGCCTGATTTATTATTCAACAGGGTGGTCACTTCATCTACAGACAAGTTCTCTTCTTGAGTAAGAAATTGAATAATGCTGGGGTCTATGTCGCCTGAACGTGAGGACATAAGAAGTCCTTCTAAGGGAGTAAAACCCATGCTCGTATCTATGGAAAATCCCTTTTTTATCGCCGTAGAAGAGCAGCCATTTCCTAAGTGAAGGGTGATGATCGAGCCTTCGTCATCCTGTGTTAAACGCGAGTAGGTTTTCCATAAGTAGCTATGGGCGATTCCATGAAATCCATACCGCTTGATGTTGTGTTTTTGTGTTAAGGCGTGGGGAATGCCATATGTATAAGCTGCTGGAGGTAGGGTGTGGTGGAAGGCGGTATCAAAAACTGCGAATTGCGGTAAGCCTATGAACTGTTTCTGCGCTTCCTCGACACCTTCAACGCATGCAGGATTATGCAACGGAGCCAGCTTGGAAAGGGCGCGCAGATCACCTAATACTTCTTCAGTAATTTTCTGACAGGAGTGATATTTAGATCCTCCGTGCACAACGCGGTGAGCAATGGCATCGGGTTTGAAATCACGGATCAGATCAAAAATCAATTCCAAGCCTTTTTTCACAGAAAAAGGCTTAGCTAAGACGCTTTTCTCGTCATCAAAAGAGAGTTGCGGCTCAGCCGACTGCATTCCGCTTAGTTGAGCTTCATGCATCCTTTTGAGATTGCCGTTGAAACAGGAAACCTTAAGCGAGGAGCTTCCCGCATTGATAACAAGAATATTTAGTATGGCCATTTCCAGTTTTTTATCTCCGGCATATCATCGCCATGAGTATGAATATAATTTTTATGGTCGATATGCTTGCCCATGACGAAATCGCGCATATAGGCACGTAATTTTTCAAAACGTGGTATTCTCTCTAAAGCATCCATGGCTAGGCTAAATCGGTCGATTTTGTTTAGAACGACCATATCAAAAGGTGTTGTCGTCGTCCCTTCTTCCATATAACCACGTACATGGAAGTTATCATGGTCTGTGCGTTTATAGGTTAGTCTATGGATCAGCCAGGGGTAACCGTGAAAAGCGAAAATTACGGGCTGTTTTGTCGTGAATAGCTCATCGAACTCTTTATCAGGCAATCCATGAGGATGCTCTGTGGAGGGCTGTAAAGTCATGAGGTCTACTACGTTGATAAAGCGTATTTTGATGTCAGGAACATGTTGTTTTAGGATGTCGACAGCAGCTAATGCTTCCAAGGTAGGAGTATCGCCTGCGCACGCCATCACGACATCAGGTTCTTCGCCGTAATCATTGCTTGCCCAACGCCAGATGCCAATGCCTTTTGAGCAATGTTTGATTGCATCATCCATATTCAAATACTGCAGTGCAGGCTGTTTACCTGCTACAATCACATTGACGTAGTTGCGGCTACCTAGGCAGTGGTGGCAAACGCTGAGTAGTGTATTTGCATCGGGTGGTAGGTAGACGCGAACAATTTCAGCTTTTTTATTGACGACGTGATCAATAAAGCCGGGGTCTTGATGAGAAAAACCGTTATGGTCTTGACGCCATACATGCGAGGTGAGAAGATAATTTAAGGAGGCGATAGGACGCCTCCAGGTGATTTCATGACAGGTTTTAAGCCATTTTGCATGTTGATTGAACATGGAATCGACAATATGGATGAAAGCTTCATAGCAAGAGAAAAAGCCGTGCCTTCCTGTAAGAAGGTATCCCTCTAGCCAACCTTGGCACATATGTTCGCTGAGGACTTCCATGACTCTTCCATCTCTGGCCAAATGGTCGTCAATGGGTAGGATTTCAGCTTCAAATGTCCTATTTGTCGTTTCAAATAAAGCATCGAGGCGATTGGAAGAAGTTTCGTCCGGACCCATGACACGGAAATTTTTCCTGTCTTCATTCATCTTCATGATATCGCGCAGATATTGGCCTAAAACTCGGGTTGCCTCTACGGATTCTTTACCCGGGGATAAGACTTCAAAAGCATACTTTTGGAATTGCGGCAGCCTTAAGGCCTCCAACAGTTTACCTCCATTTGTATGCGGGTTGTCACCCATTCTTCGGTGCCCCGTAGGTGCCAATTCGGCCAGCTCAGGAATCAGAGTACCGTTTTCATCGAAGAGCTCTTCCGGACGGTAGCTTTTAAGCCATTCTTCCAGCATCTTGAGGTGATCGGGTTTTTTAGCCAGTTCTGATAGGGGGACTTGATGTGAGCGCCAGTAGCCTTCCACTTTTTTACCGTCCACTTCTTTAGGCCCTGTCCATCCTTTAGGACTATTCAATACGATCATTGGCCAGATAGGGCGTTCAGTGGACCCATTTTCGCGGGCATTTTTCTGTATTTCACGAATTTCATGAATGGCAATATCCATCGTTTGCGCCATTTTTTGATGCATTTCTGCAGGGTCGGATCCTTCGACGAAATAGGGTTTATGTCCATAGCCGATGAGGAGGCTTTCTAATTCTTCTTTTGGAATACGCGCTAGGATAGTGGGGTTAGCAATCTTATATCCATTCAAATGCAGGATAGGAAGTACTGCACCATCCGTCACGGGATTAAGGAATTTGTTGGAGTGCCAGCTTCCTGCTAGTGGGCCCGATTCTGCTTCACCATCACCTATGACACAGCAGACAACTAGGTCTGGATTATCAAAGGCAGCACCGTAAGCGTGTGCGATGACGTAGCCTAGCTCTCCACCTTCATGAATGGAACCTGGTGTTTCTGGTGCTACGTGGCTGGGAATGCCTCCAGGGAATGAAAACTGTTTAAACAGCTTCTTCATTCCTTCAGTATCTTTAGTAATTTCGTGATAATATTCAGTATAAGTGCCTTCAAGGTATACGTTTGCGACGACAGCAGGTCCGCCATGACCAGGTCCCGCCAAAAAGATGGCATCCAAATCGAATTTTTTGATGATCCTATTCATATGGACGTAAATAAAATTTAATCCGGGAGTTGTACCCCAATGGCCCAATAAACGGGGCTTGATATGATCGAGTGTTAAGGGCTCTTTAAGTAAGGGATTATCCATTAGATAGATTTGGCCGACGGCGAGGAAGTTGGATGCGCGCCAATAGGCATCTATGCGTTGTAATTCCTCGGAAGATAATTTTGAAGCAGCTAGTTCTTCTTGAATAGAGTGAGGAGTCATTTTACGCCTCCGACGGCAGTGATTTAAATTGTCATATTGTCAAGGGGGGAGTATGAAATCAATAGAAATGTGCAGGAAATTTATACTAAATTCGCAGCCGCTTGAGCGGCTGCGAATAAGAAGGCGAATTAGTTACAAGCTGGAGCGCATCCATTATTGTAAGCTGGAGCACATCCGTTATTGTAAGCAGGTGCGCAACCATTGTTAGATGGAGCGTAGCCGTTGTAAACTTGGCCGCCACCGCATGTGTTAGCACACTCTTTTTGATAATATGTGTGAGGCTCGTAAGAGCAGTGTTTGTCGTAGTGGTATTGTTTTACATGTCTGCAGTCATCTTCATAATAGTACTCTGGCTCGTATTTGCAGTATGTTTGTGAGTAATATTTTGGTTCATATTTGCAATATGTTTGATCATAATACTTAGGAACCATACGGCAGCATTTTTTCTTGCATGGTACAGTTACATCGTCGCATTCGCAAGTATATGAATACTTAGGAGTGTAATAACGATAAGGCTTATAGCAAACTGTTGGCAAATCACCAGCTGGCTGAGGTGCAGTAGCTGTGTCTGTTGTTGCGCATGGATCGCTGCAACCTGTGTTGCAACCTGTGTTGCAGCCGCCGCCGTAGCCGCCGCCATAACCGCCGCCGTGGTAACCGTCAGCGCTTAGGCCGTAGCTACACAAGCAAAATACAGCGAGGAAAAAGCAAAGGATGTTGAGACGCATAGGTCCTCCTCAATTGAGATGTTAAGGTTTAGTCATTTGCAACCGCACTATTCAGCACCTATGCAAACAACAGTTCATATCCGCACATTGCAAAAGGAAAACTTTTTTTTCAAGACATATTCAATTAATTATTTTATAAATTTGCCATCTACGTAGAGCCATTGCCCTTTATTTTTTATGAATCTGCTTTTTTCTGTGAATCCAGAATCCAGCCCTTTATTTGTAAGGATTGCCTGGAAAGTCACATAGGAAATGGTAGGATTATCTTCAAAATCTAATATCTTAAGATCTTTAAAATCAGTTTCTTTGGAGAAAATAAGGATGTTAGCGGTCCATTCGCCAAAATTATGAGTATAATTTGGGTTGGATGGATGGGTAGTTTGAATAATGTAATCAGCAAGACCTAATGCGTATGCAGAATAACGAGAACGCATGAGTTGAAGTGCATTTTCAGGGGATTTCCCCTTATGGAAAGGCTCGCAGCAACTATTGTAAGGCTGTCCACTATGGCAAGGGCAGTTTTTTTCGGGTTGCGGATTCATCATTATTTACCTATTATTTACGTTTTCCCCCGGAAGTGACTAATCTGTCCCAATACTTTCCCATTTCAGGGTTAATGTAACGTTTTGCAGTGGAAAATTTAATTTTTCGTTTTGGATGTTCAGTATCCACACAGGCAAATTTACCCGACTTGGTTAAGGGTATATTGCAAATGAGGAAGGCAGAAGAGTAACCGTGGCTTAAAATAGAGTAAAGCTCATCTAAGTGAGAGCGACCAATAAAGTGGTACCACGCATTGCAAGTCTCTTCATAGGAGCAGAGCTGCATATCAGTGACGACAAGGATCGCCTGTTCTTTTTGTGAGGGGGTATGCCTTGGAACTGGATATATGCTTTTGTCAGGAACAGAAAAATGCTTTAAATTTTTGCGATTGATTAATTCTCTGACATTTCTAGCACCTTCACAACGTCTTGCAAACCACTCCCAACCGGGTAAATTATCTTTGATACGGGTTTCGATATCCAAGTAAAGCTTCATTAAGTAACCCTGAATTAGGCCATGTTTTGCTACAATAATGTGAGTTGTGGATTGGTTGAACAAGATGGTGAAACCCGAAGCGGCTAAAGTGTGTTCATTTGAAATAGGCCGTCCTGATGCGAAAATCATATCGAGTGAATGCTTTGCAGAATGCAGGGGAGAAATAAGAAAGGGGGCAATCCTTTTTTGCATATTCTTTTGATATGTTTTTGGAATGTCGGGATGTAGAGTTCTCCATGCTTGATAAAGAAGTTTTTCGGATCTTTCAAATAGAGCAGAATCAAAAGCTAATCGGGCTTTCTGTATAGTAGTGTAAGTTTCAGGACAAGTAAGGGCGCGGCTCCAAAGTGATTCGATGTCCTTTTCCTTAAAAATAATTTTATCATCTGCAATTTCTTGATCTTCATTTTCGGAAGTGGATTGATCAATAAAAAAACGAAGCGAAGAAACAGCATAAAATGCATCTTCTCTTTCCTCTGCTGTACAGTACGAAAGCAAAATGATAAAAAATATGAAAAGATAGGAAAATTTACTAAACATAACCCCTCTAAAAAATATTTATATTCAAAATCTAGATAGAAGTTTTTAAAATCAAGAGATTGTACAGAGTGGATAGCTTAACGATTTAAAAATATCATTATTGATGTTAAGACTGGGGTACATTCTTATCCCGGTTAAGTGGCATTATGTCTGATATAATTAAGGAGGCAAATACTTCGGAATATTCCGTCGAAGTCCAGGATCTTACACATCGATACGAAACGCACTTAGCTGTTGATCACATCTCCTTTAAAATCAAAAGAGGAACAGCCTTTGGATTGATCGGCCCCAATGGAGCCGGTAAAAGTACGACGATCAAAATGTTAACGACATTATTGCCCGTCAAAGCGGGAGATGCGTTAGTTAACGGTTTCAGCATCACAGAAAATCCTGCAGGAGTGCGCCAGAGTATTGGATATGTGCCGCAGCTGCTTTCAGCGGATGGCGAATTGACCGGCTATGAGAATCTTCTGCTTTCAGCTAAACTTTATGGTCTTCCTAGGGACGAAAGGTCGCAAAGGATCCAAGAAGTTTTAGACTTCTTAGAGCTAAGTGAAAATGGCCATAGATTAGTGCGTAGTTATTCAGGCGGAATGATAAGACGCTTGGAAATAGCGCAGGCTTTACTTCACAAACCTGCAGTGCTTTTTTTGGATGAACCTTCTGTAGGATTAGATCCGGCTGCCAGGAAATCCCTATGGAGACATATCAATAGTTTAAGCGAGCAAATGGGCACTACAATATTTATGACAACTCACGATATGGAGGAAGCGGATTTCCTTTGCGATATCGTTGCCTTAATGCACCTTGGACATATTGTAGTTATGGATACGCCTGAAAAATTAAAAGCTGCTATCGGTCCTAAAGCTACCTTAGACGATGTTTTCATCTTGCATACAGGAAGTTCTCTAAAAGACACAGGAGATTTTGGCAATGTTAAAGAAACACGGAGTACTATATCCAACCTATAATCTGTGTTTCCAACGATTGGAGCAGATATGGGCAATTGTCGAAACTGACCTTAGGAAACTGAAGCACGATCCCTTTGAATTAGTGACCCGTATGATTCAGCCCTCCATTTGGCTGTTGATATTTGGTCAGGCAATGGCAAACACACGGGCTATTCCTACAGGTTCCTTATCTTATCTCGACTTTATTGCTCCCGGGATTTTGGCACAAAGCATCCTCTTCATCTCTATTTTCTTTGGCATATCATTGATATGGGAAAGGGATATGGGGATTTTACATAAGATTCTTGTGTCACCGGCTCCCCGTAGCATTTTAGTCATTGGCAGGGCTATAGCTGCCGGAATTCGCGGTGTATCTCAGATATTCATCATCTATTTTCTATCCTTTATCTTAGGTATTCATTTGCGGTTAGAAATTTTAGCTTTTATGGGTGTTATTGTTACTGTCATGCTCGGCGGAGCTATCTTCTCTACGTTTTCGTTAATTATTGCCACTATTGTGAAGAAGAGGGAACGCTTTATGGGAATAGGACAGGTTTTGACCATGCCCCTGTTCTTTGCAAGCAATGCCTTATATCCTATTGAGAACATGCCGGGATGGCTGCAGACGCTTTCCATCCTGAATCCATTGACGTATCAGGTAGATGCACTGCGTAATTTTATGATCACTAATGAAGTCAGTGCGACAGGGCTTTTGCTAGATTTCGGTGTGGGGATAGCTGTCTTTACATTATTAGTCGTCATTGCTACCAGAAGCTATCCTAAAATACTTTATTAGTTAGCACTTTGTCCTGAAGATGGGGTATAGCTTAATGTGCTCCAAGGAACTAACGAAGTGTTGATCTCATAGATAGAACACAGCCAGGGAATAGATATCCATGGTGTACCTATAGATTGCACTAGCAAGATGGATAAACACAATCCTTGAATCGTCGAACCGATAAGATGGCAAAGATAATCTTTGGTGATGCGATCATTCAACTCATTAAATTTATCCGGGTTAGCATGACACTGCCTCTTGAATTCATTTACTTTTACATACCGAATAAACAAAGACACGCATGGAACTAATAAAACTACGGAACGAATATTCATTCCATAGTTAATATTTGAAATAGATTCTTTTATCCCGCTAAGCATTTTCTGCCTTATTAAATTCTTTGCTAGATGTAATGACATGTTTGGACAACCCAACCACGCCCACTAAATTGATGAATAACATAAGTGTGATAGAAATGTCGGCTAATATCCATACTAAGTCCAAATAGATGATGCAGCCCACAGGAACCAAAGCAATGTAAAAGTAGCGGAACCAGTAAGCATATTTTTGGCCCACAAGGAATTCCACTGCCTTTTCTCCGCAATAGGACCAAGCTAAAATCGTCGTATATGCAAACAGAATGAGGGAGAAAATAACGATATATCCGCCAAAAGAAGTTCCTAACCCTGTAGTGAAGGCATGTGTTACCATATTAGTGCTTTGAAGCCCAGGCTCAAGCCACGCACCTGTCATGATTAAAACAAGTCCTGTTGCCGTACAGACGATCATTACCATCAAGGGAGCCGCTAAAGTTGCAATTCCGTCCATTACAGGGTGTTCAGAACGTGCATTCGCCTGCAAAATCGGCACTATGCCTGTACCTGTATCAGTCGCAAATAAGCCGCGGTCAAAGCCTGTTGTCATTGCCTTCAGCACGCTAACGCCCATGACGCCGCCTGCAACAGAAGATAAACCAAAAGCATGTTCAAACATAGTTTTGAAAGCGGGACCTAATTTATCGAGATTAAAAAAGATGATAATAAGCGCTGCGGCTAAGTAGATAACAGCTTTGAAAGGAACGATATAGGAAGCAAAGGATGCAAGCCGCTTGATCCCCCCCAAAATGACAATGCCAACCAAAGCAGCCATTGCAAATCCGCATAACAGAGGATCGAATCCCATTTTTTGCAGAGGGAGCACGACGGAGTTGATCTGGACAAAATTTCCTACAGTAATAGCACCAAAAAGAGTGAATATAGCGAACAAGGCTGCAAGTTTATTGTATCCTAAGCCGTCTCTAAGATAGTACATAGGACCTCCCGCAAACTCTGAAGCAGAAGTCTTATGTCTATAGCTAACTCCCAAAATACAGCTAGCGTATTGAATCACTGTGCCGAAAAATGCCATGATCCACATCCAAACCAAGGCGCCGGGGCCGCCTGTAGCTATAGCTACTGCCATACCGGAAATGTTGCCCGTTCCGAAATTACCCGCTAGCACGGCTGAAATCGCTTCAAATCGACTGATAGTGCCTTCTTCGGAGCTATTGGATTTAATTAGTGATGCAAAACTTTTTTTGAGTTTGAAGATTTGAACAAAACGTAGTTTGAATGAAAGGTAGAGCCCTACCAGGATCATGGCAGGAAAAATGGCAAAAAGCGTGAAATGATGATTGAAGTATTCGAGAAGACTTTTCAATTCCATTAAATTATACCTAAGTTTTAAAAGTGAAAAAGTAAAATTTTTTATTAAAAGTAATGAGTTATTATCTATTCCATTAAATTAAAGCGCAAGTTCTTTCTCAGAGAGATAATGAAGAAATTAATTGACGAAATTATTAGTTGTATTTAGTTTGCTCAAGAATGAATGCAAAAACAAGGAAATTGCAATGAAATACCTACTTAAGGGATTGGGCTTTATTCTAACAGGATGTGTATCCCTATTTACAACCCAACTACAAGGCGATTACTTTGATGACACCTACCCTTGCTGCAATAACTATGTAGCAAACGATTGCGCATTATGCGACGATTTCTTCGGCAAAGCGACCTTTAGCGCAGACCTGTTATATTGGACGGCCCGTCAACAAGGCTTGGATTATGATATTACAACTTCTTCTACCCTAGCAACAGTCTTAGGGGCTGAGGGACTAAACGTAACTCAGCAAGCAGATACAACTACGCATACAAGCAGATATCATTTTGATTGGAGGCTTGGCTACCGTTTTGGGTTAGGATATGAATTTACTGCGGATGGATGGAATCTGTTTCTAAATTGGACACACATTCCCGGTAAAGCATCCGGACATAGAGAACAGACTCCTGGACTTCTGGCTACAGGATCCTGGAGATTAACTTTTGACTCTGTTGATGCGCTCCTCAGATCACCTTTGTATTGCACAAATAGCGGTTTCAACTGGAGCTTTCTTGCAGGTGTTAGAGCTGCCCGTATTAACCAGAAAATAAGAGCTCGAGCTCCAGCCTTCTCCTTTAGCCCATCGCAAAGCCCATTTTTTACCACTAGCGTTACGATTAGCCAAAGCAATAGCATTACTACCAATAATTATCGAGGAGTAGGGCCTGAGATAGGAGTAAATTTATCCTGGGATCTATGCAGTGGATTTAGTCTTTTTGGAAAAGCTAATGGCACATTGTTGTATAGCCGCGCACGTCAGAAAAATTATTTTTCCAATTCCAACGCGATAACAACATTTGCTGCGGCACCATTTGTCCAAATTTCCAACAGTACATTTTCTTTTAAGAATTCTAACCACTTCTGGCAAATCGTATCTGATTTTGCTGTAGGTATTTCTTGGCTGCAAACTGTAGATTTCTTTGAGTGCGATTCTGAATTTGAAATGAGACTGGCTTGGGAGCATTCACAATGGTATGGACATCTTCATACACGTGGGGGAACTAACGATTTAGGTTTTGATGGTGTAACACTGTCTGCTGCTTTGTCATACTAAGGATTTTAAGAGGGGGCGGTTTATACGCACCCTCTTTCCAAGCATTTCCCTATGCAATTTAGAAATAAATATTGACTTTCTCTAGCGTCAATTGTTATGACGAGAGCAAAACAAGGAAATTCAGAGGGCAAATTTGGGCGATTATTTTCCTGTCTATTTATACTTCGGTTTTGTGCTGCTGCTTACGCTGGTCATTCTGGGGGCAACCTCACTATTTCCTTCGCGCAAAAATACTGTAAAATTTATGCCCTATGAATCGGGTATACAAACACAGACGCACCTGCTCCAAAAAAGATTTCCGCTGAGATACTATCTTGTCGCACTGATATTTCTAGTGTTCGATGTTGAAGTGATTTTTCTATATCCCTGGGCTGTTGTTGGAAAACAAATCGGTGCTTTTGCTTTCTATGAAATGACTTTTTTCTTAGCAGCTTTACTTGTGGGACTGACATATATCTGGCGTAAAGGGGGATTGCAATGGGAATGACGCCAAAAGAGAAAACGCCTTTTTTAGTGGCGCCTCTAGAAAAACTTATTAACTGGGCTAGGGCTAATTCGCTATGGCCTGCGCAATTCGGATTAGCTTGTTGCGCAATCGAGATGATGACCACAGCATCTGCACGCTATGATCTCGCTCGGTTTGGTGCAGAAGTCTTTCGTGCATCCCCTAGACAAAGCGATGTGATGATTGTAGCTGGACGGGTAAGCCAAAAAATGGCTCCTGTTTTAAAGACGGTATACGATCAGATGTTAGACCCTAAATGGGTCATTGCGATGGGGGATTGTTCCTCTACCGGCGGGATTTACAACAACTATGCCATTGTACAGGGGGTTGATAAACTAGTTCCCGTCGATGTGTATTTGGCCGGGTGCCCGCCACGCCCTGAGGCGTTGATTGATGCTTTAATAATGCTGCAAAAGAAAATTAGAAACGAAAATGTTTTTGCTTGGGAACCGGGTGAAAAAAACTTATGAATACCATTGAAGCAGTAGAGAAACTCAAGCAGGAACTAGGCGAAAACTCATTTCAGAT
The DNA here is from genome assembly GCA_041671045.1 of Parachlamydiales bacterium. Taxonomy (NCBI): domain Bacteria; kingdom Pseudomonadati; phylum Chlamydiota; class Chlamydiia; order Parachlamydiales; species Parachlamydiales bacterium. The sequence goes on along the minus strand of JBAZCF010000010.1, from coordinate 103,404 downwards.
CGTAGAGTTTCGCGGCGAGACAACAATTCACGTAAAAAAAGATCAGCTTAAAAAAGCCTTGTCAGCTTTAAAACAGGCAGCAAATGGTTTCGAAGTATTGATGGACTTGACCGGAGTCGACTACATACAGCCCCATAAGCATACAAAAGTGGTCTATTGGCTTTTTAATCCAACCAACTATGAGAGAATTCGGGTCGTTGTTTCTGTCGACAGGGAAGAGCCTTTACCTTCTGTGACAGATCTTTGGATAGGCGCCAATTGGTATGAAAGAGAATTATACGATCTTTTTGGAGTTTTATTTGAGGGCCACCCCCAATTAAAACGCATCCTGATGCCTGACGACTGGAAAGGACATCCATTGAGACGAGATTATGCCCTGACAGAAGAGTCAGTAGAATTTAAACATAATGTTAAACCCAAAGTTCCATCAGAAATAATCCCTTATGTCAAAAAGTACAAATAATCCTACCGAATTAGGCCTTTCTGATGAGATCATGGAGCTTAACCTTGGTCCTCAGCATCCATCAACGCATGGTGTACTCAGGCTCGTTCTACATCTTGACGGCGAGCTTGTCGTCTCGGTTGAGCCTGTCATTGGTTATCTCCATACTGGGGTCGAAAAGGAATGTGAAACTCGCAGCTATCATCAGGTCTTCACTCTTGTCGATCGTCTAGATTATCTCTCCGGCCCTGCAGAAGAAGAGGCTTATGCCTCTACAGTAGAAAAATTAATGCAGATTGAAGTGCCTGAGAGAGCCCAGACAATCCGTTTGATCTTGCTGGAGTTAGCCCGTATTTCAAGCCATCTCATTTGGCTAGGAACCAGTGCTCTAGAACTTAATATGTCCTCCATTTTCATGTATTGCTTTGCTGAACGTGAAAAGATTATGGACCTATTCGAGGAAGTCTCTGGCGCTAGAATGTTCCCTACCTTTTGGCGTGTCGGAGGGATAGCGCGGGACCTTAATCCCGGATTTGAAGATCACGTCAAAGCTTTTCTGAAGTCTTTTCCCTCCATGTGGAAGGACATGGACAACCTCCTAACACATAATTACGTTTGGAATACACGGTTAAAGGGCATTGCAGTCATCGATCAAGAGCAATGCAAGCAGTATATGTGTACCGGACCTGTAATACGCGGTGCAGGAGTAGCTTATGACATACGCAAAGTCTATCCCTACTTAGGCTATGAAAATTACACATTTGATGTCCCTGTTTTCCCGGAAGGGGATGCCTATGCACGCTATATGGTCCGTATGGAAGAAATGCAGCAAAGCGCTTCGATCATTCAACAAGCACTTGCAAAGCTAAAACCAGGACCCATCATTATTGACGATAGGAAAGTTGCATTGCCTCCACGGCATGAACTACCGCGCAGCATGGAAGCTGTAATTCACCAATTTAAACTGGTCAGCGAAGGAATGCACCCGCCTGTAGGTGAAGTGTATAATTGTGTTGAATCTGCAAGAGGGGAATTAGGATACTATCTGGTCAGTGATGGTAGCAATAAACCCTACCGCTTAAGGGTAAGGTCTCCTTCTTTCCCTCACGTTCAAGTTTTGAGGGATATTTTGAAGGGACATATGGTTGCAGATGTCGTTGTTGCTATAGCTAGCGTAGATCCAATATTGGGAGATGTAGACCGCTGATGTTAAATGAAGAAATTCGCAATTCAATTTTAGAGCTGCAGAAGCAATACCCACAAAGAAGGTCAGCGCTTATTCCTGCTTTACATCTTGCACAAATGCAAGAAGGCTACCTCCCGCGCGAAATTCAAGATGAAGTTGCAGCTTTATTCAATATCGACCCGAATGAAGTCAATGCCGTTGTCACTTTTTACGACATGTTCTTTGAGGAGCCTACTGGAAAACACATCCTTCACGTTTGTAAAAATGTGTCCTGCATGCTGCGTGGCGGAGACGGTCTGCTTTCAAGACTGTGCCATAAATTACGTATTGCACCCGGCGGAACAACTGAGGATGAAGAATTTACTGTCATTGCTTCCGAATGCCTTGGCGCATGTGACCGCGCCCCTATGATGATAGTGGATGATAAGGTCGTAGGCCCTGTCAATCCGGATGATTTAGACAAAATCCTTGAAGAAGCAAAAAAAGGCCCAGGACACCCCTGTCCGGCTGAATTGTTAGGGGGATCGCATGGCTGAGAAACGCGTTCTGCTTGCCAATATCGATAAAGAGAACCAAGCGCAGATAGATACTTATGAAGCAAATGGCGGGTATAAGGCTATTCGCAAGGCTATCCCTAATATTGCCCCTAACGACCTTATCGAGATAGTAAAGCAATCTGGTTTGCGTGGAAGGGGAGGAGCCGGTTTCTCCACAGGGATGAAATGGGGATTTGTCCCTAAAGATCCTTCTTTACCCAAATACCTAGTTTGTAACTGTGATGAAAGCGAACCCGGCACCTTTAAAGATAGATTGCTGATTGAAAAAGATCCGCATCAACTTATTGAAGGGATGATCCTTGCAAGCTATGCCATAGGTGCAAAAAAAGCATTTATTTACTGCAGAGGCGAATATTTTGAAGGACTGAAAAGACTGCGTAAAGCCGTAGAAGAAGCCAAAAGTAAGAAGTATCTTGGACATAATCTATTCGGATCCGATTATTCTCTAGATATCATTGTACATCCTGGTGCAGGAGCCTACATTGCCGGCGAGGAAACAGCCCTGCTCAACTCTCTCGAAGGGTTGCGGGCAACCCCGCGTTTAAAGCCCCCATTTCCTGCCGTTGCCGGACTCTATAGCAAACCCACCGTCATCAACAATGTCGAGACACTTTGTAATGTTGTCCATATCGTGAATAATGGCGCCGAATGGTACCAGAGTATAGGAAAGCCAAAGAACACAGGTACAAAAATATTCCAAGTGAGCGGACATGTTCAAAAACCGGGCTGTTTCGAATTTGCCTTAGGAGTTACTTTGCGCGAAGTTCTTGATGCTGCTGGTGGAATGTTTCCTGGAACAACCTTTAAGGCCTGTTATCCCGGAGGATCTTCTTGTTCAGTCCTGACGGCCCGCGATCTAGACATCACTATGGAATTTGAAACTCTTGCAGCCAGAGGCTCAGCCTTAGGAACAGCTTCCATTATCGTCATGAATGACACCGCAGATATGGTCAAGGTCGCTTTAAGACTGATGCAGTTTTACCAGAACGAATCTTGTGGTAAATGTACCCCTTGCCGCGAAGGAACTCGTTGGGTTGTGCAAATGCTTACAAGATTAGAAGCCGGCCACGGTACCTACAGAGATTTGGATGTGATCGAGCAAATATGCAAAAACATGGAAGAAAACTCTTTTTGTCCATTAGCTGCCGGCGCTGCTCCTCCAGTAGTAAGCGCTATTAAAGAATTTAAAAATGAGTTTGAGATGTATATACAGCGTAACCCTAACGCTCAAGGACATCCAAAAATGAAAGTATCTTATCCCTACTTATAATATGACTGTAGAAACAAAAGAACAGACCGTCATGGTCAATCTAACAATAGACGGCACACCTATTTCTGTGCCGAAAGGGACTACCGTGTATACCGCTGCCAAGCAGCTAGGTATTGAGATCCCTATCTTTTGTTATCACGACCGTATGCCTCCGTTTGGCGCCTGCCGCATGTGCCTTGTTGAAGTGGAAAAAATGCCCAAGCTTCAAGCTTCTTGTACTTTAGAAGCTACCGAAGGGATGAATGTCGTTACCCAAAGCAATCGCGCCGTTTCGGGCAGGAAGACCATTCTCGAACTCCTCCTTATCAATCACCCCCTGGACTGTCCTATCTGCGACCGCGGCGGCGAATGTCCTCTGCAAGATCAAACCCTAAAATACGGTCCGGGTGAAAGCCGATTCTTTGAAGAAAAAAGACACTTCAAAAAAGCTCTGGCATTAGGACCTGTGCTTATGCTAGACCGTGAACGCTGCATTACCTGTGCACGCTGCACTCGATTTGGAGACGTTATAGCTGGAGACCACGCCCTGGAGTTTATTGAAAGGGGATATAAAACCGAAGTGGGCACACCCGACAGCGGTCCGGCGGAATCAAAATTCATCGGCAATACAATAGAAATTTGCCCTGTAGGTGCCCTGACAAGTAAAGTTTACCGCTTCCGTGCCCGCCCTTGGGATAACGATGCGACACCCAGCACATGCACCCTCTGTCCTGTAGGTTGCAGTATGTATCTCGACTCCCGCGATGGCGAGATTGTGCGCACACGTTCTAAAGAAAACAAAGACGTCAACGATGTATGGCTCTGTGATAAAGGGTATTTCGGGTACGAATTTGTTTATCATCCTGAACGCCTCAATACACCCTTAGTCAGGCGCGATGGCAAGTTGGAACCCACCACCTGGGAAAATGCTCTGCAGCTTGTTGCGGATAAGATGAAGTCGTTTAAAGCAAACGGAAAACTTGCAGGATTAGGGGGGAATCCGCTGACAACAGAAGAAAATTTCTTATTCCAAAAGCTCATGCGTGAATTTGCAGGTGTAAACCACGTTGATAATCGCGTTGGAACACCCGTAATCGCAGCCGATGACGAAGGTCTCGCTCCGGGAATGGAAATGTCCATCGGTGAAACGGAGGAGCTTTCTTACGCTATCTTGTGTGGAATCGACCTTACAGAAGAATTTCCGGTCATATGGCTGCGCTTAAGGCAGGCCATCCACCGTAAAGCTAAAGTTGTATTTATAGGACACTTCGCCCCGGAAATAGCTAAACACCTGGACAATGTCATTGTACATACTCCCGGCCAAGAAGTGGATATCCTTAAAAAACATCTTCCAGAACTTCTTCAAGCAAATAAAAAAGGCGCCATTTTTGTCGGAAGCCAATATCTGGCTAATCCGCAGCGCAAAGCTATCCTAGCGGAACTTCTTAATGCCAAGCATAAGACTCCGGGCCTATCCTTAAATATTATGCAGGGGAAGGGAAATAGCCAAGGATCAAGATTAGCAGGGATGAGGCCCGATATCGGCCCCTTAGGTACATCTCCAAACCAGCCTGGTTTTGATTCAATCAAAGTTTTTGAGGAAACAGCCCGCTCGGGATGGGACCTTTTATATGTTGCAGGAGCCAACCCCGCGGCTAACTTCTCAAAAGAACACTGGCAAACGATCCGTTCAAAACTACAATTTCTCGTCGTACAGGACCTTTTCCTAAATGAAACTGCACAGACTGCTGATGTTGTTCTGCCTGCCCTATGTTTTATTGAAAAGAGAGGTTCTTTCATTAATATTGAAGGGCGTATTCAACAGATACATCCAGGAAAAGATATTCCTAAAGATATTTATAGCGACGGTGAAATATTCTCCCTCATCGCACAAAAAATAGATAATACACGCACTCTAGCACTGGATAGCCAATTTGCAGAGAAACTGAAAGCTGAACGTTTAATCATACGTCACAAAGAATCTATTGAAGGGCCTTTCCCGATGGATACAGCTTCTTCTAAAGAAGGGCTAAAAGCAACTTTTGCACGCGTATTATTTGACCGTGGTGTACGTATGAAGCATGATCCGCACCTTATCCAACTCGCAAAATCACCTTTTATCAGGATCCATCCAAAAGAAGCGCTGGTGCGCAGCCTTAAAGATGGAGATAAGGTCCGCTTGTCTGCCAATGAGAAATCCATTACAGGAAAAGTAAAGCTAGATTCTAATGTGGCTGATAATACCATTGTGCTACCTGTGGGATTCGGAGATCTTCCTGTACATGAATTAGCAAATAATTTGTTAAATGGCCTAGTCATTGAACTAAGAAAAGAAGTTTAATTATGGAATTTGTTGCCATTGAAACTCTAATAAAAACGCTTATCATTGTATTTGTTCTCCTTACGTTTGGAGGCTATATGACCTTTTTAGAGAGGGTCATCATGGCGCGCATGCAGCTACGCGTAGGGCCGAACCGTGTTGGACCTTTCGGACTTTTGCAGCCTTTGGCAGACGGCATCAAACTCCTCACCAAAGAACGCTTTCAACCCGACAACATTGACATCTTTACGTTTTGGTTAGCCCCTGCAATTTCCATTTTTACTGCCCTTGTTGCATTCGTACTTATCCCGATAGGGGGTTCTATCGAAGTTGCCGGAAGACAAGTCAACCTACAAATTGCGGATGTAAACGCAGGGATAGTTTTCCTGCTAGCCTTTTCCTCACTAGCTGTTTATGGCATCGTTTTAGCAGGTTGGTCTTCCAATAACCGCTACTCATTGCTCGGTGGTTTACGTAGTACGGCTCAGCTTGTAAGCTACGAAGTTCCGATGGGAATTTCACTTCTAACAGTCGTCTTGTCTGCCGGGACTCTCAGCCTTTCTGAGATAGTAGATGCGCAAAAAGACCATTGGTTTATCTGGACTAATCCCATCAGCTTTATTATCTACCTGATCACCGCCTTTGCTGAAACCAACCGCGCTCCTTTTGACTTACCTGAAGCGGAACAAGAACTGACAGGCGGTTACCATACGGAATATGGCGGAATGAAATTTGCAATATTCTTCCTGGCAGAATACATCAATATCCTTGCAGTATCAGCTATAGCTATTACCCTCTTTCTAGGCGGTTGGCATGGCCCTTGGGACATTCCTGTACTATGGTTTTTAGTTAAATTAGGTTTATTCGTCTTCTTCTTCATGTGGGTGCGGGCTACAATGGCACGCTTTCGCTATGACCAGCTAATGAGTTTTTGCTGGAAATTTTTAGTTCCCATTGCGACCCTAAATTTAATCGTCACTGCTTATTTTGTGTTGGTCAAATGAAAAACAAACTTTATGAAATCCTAGCAATGTTCCGCGGGCTGTTTATCGTGTTAAAATACGCGTTCAAACGACCTGTGACACTGCTCTATCCCGAGGAAAAAAGGAAGCTGCCAGCCCGCTCCCGCGGAAGGCACTACCTTACAAAATGGGAGGACGGGTTAGAAAGATGCGTCGGTTGCGAACTATGCGCTATCGTTTGCCCCTCTCAAGCGATCTATGTTAAGCCAGCAGCAAATACAGAAGAGGACAAGCATTCCCACGGTGAAAGGTACGCATCAGACTTTCAGATTAACATGCTGCGCTGTATTTACTGTGGCTATTGCGAAGAAGCTTGCCCTACGGGAGCCATTATCTTAGGTAACGAATACGAGCTTGCCGGATACACACGGGAATCCTTGATTTTCACTAAAGAGATCCTGACAGAAAAAAATCCCGGAGATTCTGGCCGCGATCCAAGAAGGGAGATATAAGAGCTTATGCCGCAATCCATAGATTTTCTTCAGGTTTTCTTAGGTATCATTCTAATTCTATCTGCTCTAGGCGTGGTCCTATTCAATAAACCTGTCCATGCATGCCTGAGTTTTCTGCTCACACTGTTGACCCTCTCAGTTTACTATTTACAGCTTTCAGCTCATTTTGTGGCTGTGATGCAGATTTTAGTCTATGCAGGGGCCATTCTTGTTATTTTTATGTTTATCATCATCTTATTCCAAGATGCATACCAGAATATTGAACAAGTCAAAGCCAAGAGCGCTCCTCTTTTACTTGCTGCTGCCGGTGTAGGGTTGATTCTATCTTTGATCGTTATCGGAAAACAGCTATGGGGAACTAAAATCGTAAATAATGCTCTTCCGGAAGGTTATGGAACTGTACAATCGCTAGGAAAGCTTCTGTATATCGACTTTTTCCTTCCTTTTGAAGCAATCACACTGCTTTTTCTTATCGCTGTCATAGGCGGTTTATATATTGGCAAGAAGGTAAAGAATGGATAGTACTATCACCATATTCATCAGCATGGCTCTCTTTGCCATAGGCATCATAGGTGTGCTCGCAAAGCGCAATGCTCTTGTGCTATTTCTCTCAATAGAGCTTATGTTGAATGCTGCCAATCTGCTTTTTGTCAGTTTTGCTTACGACTGGGGTAATCAAACAGGTTTAGTTTGGGTGTTCTTTGTGCTGGTTGTCGCCGCTGCTGAAGCAGCTGTCGGACTAGCCATTATCATCAATCTTTTCCGATCAAAGCAAGTTGTGGATATAGATCAGTTTAATGAGTTGAGGGGATAAATGCAGAATATTCTACTGCCGCTAGGCTTATTTCTACCTCTAATAGGAAGCTTGATCATATTTATCTCTTCTAAAAATATTGGAAGAAAGCTTACAGGTTTGATAGGCTGCACATCCATTTTCCTGGCTTTTGCATGCTTTTCAACACTCCTCATACAGTTCTTAAGTCAAGGCACAATCGAAGAAACAGTCCACCTTTACGAATGGATAAATGTAAAAGGGCTTGAAGCCGGTTTTACATTACATTTAGATCATCTTTCGTTATGGATGTCCATGATCATTACGGGCGTGGGCTTTCTTATCCATGTCTACTCTAATGGCTATATGGATCATGAAAAAGATTATGCACGTTTTTTTGCCTATTTGAACTTCTTCGTGTTCGCAATGTTACTACTTGTATTAGCATCCAACCTTTTACTTTTATTTGTGGGTTGGGAAGGGGTGGGCCTTGCTTCCTATTTATTGATAGGGTTTTGGTATGAGAAGCCTTCCGCTGCTTCAGCAGCTACCAAAGCTTTCGTGGTGAATAGGATCGGTGATCTTGGTCTTCTGTTGGGCATACTTCTGACTTTCGCGCTTTTTGGAACCAGCGAAATTAGCACTATTAACACTCTTGCCGGCCAACAGTTTGCCGTCGGCGCCCCCATCATAGTCCTTTTAACATTACTATACTTTGTAGGGGCAACAGGAAAATCAGCCCAAATTCCTTTGCACACTTGGCTGCCTGATGCGATGGAAGGTCCGACACCTGTTTCCGCTTTGATCCATGCTGCTACAATGGTTACAGCTGGCGTCTATCTTGTCGTTCGCTTGCATCCTATATTCCTGCTAGCTCCCACTACTATGCAAATCGTGGCGATTATCGGGGCAGCGACATCGTTGTATGCCGCACTATCAGCCATCGGACAGACTGATCTTAAACGTGTCCTTGCATATTCTACCGTTAGCCAATTAGGCTTAATGTTTCTTGCTTGCGGCGTAGGAGCCTTCTATGCAGCGATTTTCCATTTAACGACACACGCTTTCATTAAAGCACTCCTTTTCTTGTCTGCAGGAAATGTCGTCCATATGGCGCATGACATGACTGATATGCAGCGTATGGGTGGATTTTCCAAAGTGTTTCCTAAAACATATTGGCTTTTCCTCATTGGTGTATTAGCTCTATCCGGCATCCCTCCTTTGGCTGCCTTTTTCAGTAAGGATTTAATTTTAGAGCTGACTCATCTGAGTGGAAACCATATCCTATACTTTGTGGGGCTAGCAGCTTCGACTTTAACAGGTTTTTATCTTATTAGAGCCTTCTGCTTAACTTTTACAGGAACTCCAAGACTCGAAGAGAAAGAATTTAATTCTATTAAAGAAGCGCCGACTGTAATGCTTGCGCCTGTTTCTATTTTAGCTATACTTTCCGTTTTCGGGGGTTTGCTAGGGTTTGCCTTCGGGAAAATACCGTTCCTGGAAAATTTCCTTATCGATGTAGGGATTACCCCATCAGAACAAGGTCTTAGTAGTGGTTTACATTTCTCTCCCGCATTAATTATGGCCATTGCAGGTGCGTTTTTGGGTGTAGGAACCTCTTGGTATATCTACACACACTATAAAGATCACCCCATTCAGATCTTCAGGAAATCATTCTATGTCGATACGATCTATTGGAATGGCATTGTGCGCCCCTTAAGATATATTGCTTCGCTAATCACATCCTTCTTCGAGCCAAAGATTTTCGATGGAATGATCAGCGGTACCGGCCACTCTGCACAGTTTATCGCCGCAAAGCTCCAAAAATTCCAAAGCGGACAACTGCGCTCTTACGTGGCGTGGATGGTAGTGGGATCAGTATTCTTGTTATTTTATTTGATACATTGAGGTCGAAGAAATGCCCTACTTAATGTGGTTGTTTATTATTCCTATCATTGCAGCCTTAAGCGTTTTCCTGCTAAAACCCTTGTCAGGCAGACCTCTGAAGATCATTGCAGTCCTTCTCAGTTTAATTCCTTTGGGGATGCTTATAGCTAAACATGACACTCTCCTAGGGGCTTCAGTAGAGTATCCTTGGTTTCCGGCGTTGAATATTAACTTTAACCTGAAGATAGATGGGATTTCATTAATTTTCCTCTACTTATCTGCAATTATCATCCCTATCAGTCTTCTAGCTACACGCAGTAAATTCCTCATCCATCCACACACTTTCTATGGCTTAGTTTTATTTCTCGAAGCTTTCCTTATAGGATTTTTCACTGCGCGGGATCTTGCTGTTTTCACAGTCTTTTGGGAAGCGATGCTAATCCCCCTTTATTTCATCATCAGCATCTGGGGCGGGCCAAAACGCTTTTCTGCAGCCCTGAAATTTCTAATTTATATGATTGCAGGATCCGCGCTAATGGTGGCAGCTGTCTTAGGGCTATACTTCCTAGCCGGGACATTTAATATGGATGCCCTACGCCCCATAGCAAATAATGCCAAATATGCAGAAATTCTTTTTGCTGTCTTTATGCTGGCTTTTGCTGTGAAAACGCCGTTATTTCCATTTCACGCATGGTTGCCGGATACTTATGCTTCAGCCTCGACTTCAGGTACGATTCTGCTTTCAGCAATCTTATCCAAGGCAGGAATCTATGGTGTCCTAAGAATAGGGATGGAGCTATTCCCTAGAACCCTTCATGAGTGGAGTCCACTATTGCTCGGCCTGGCCATTGCAGGAGTTCTCTATGCAGCATTCGCTGCATGGATGCAAAAAGATTATAAACGACTGATAGCCTATTCCAGTCTTTCCCATGTTAACTTTGTCTTAGCCGGGCTCTTCATCATGAGCCAAACTGCATATGAAGGTGCTGTCTTACAGGCTTTTAATCACGGTATCACTATTGCAGCTTTATTCCTTGTTGCGGGTTGGCTTGAAAACCGCTTAGGTACAACTTCCATGGATGAAAGCAGCGGAGTAGCAAAATACTTCCCACAACTATGCTGGCTAACACTGTTCTTCGTCGTTTCATCGGTGGCGGTTCCGGGAACGAATAATTTTGTGGGAGAAGTCCTGATTTTTCTTGGGCTTTTCTTGCAAAATGGCTGGCTGGCCTTCATTTTGGGACTTTCCATCATTTTCTCAGTCGTATATATGCTGCGATGGATGCAAAAGGTCTATTTCGGTCACCCCTCCCAAGCCAAAAATAATTGGAAAGATATCCACTGGAAGGAGCTAGCTATTGCAGCGCCTCTTGCAGCTCTGACATTATGGATTGGTTTTTACCCTCAGCCAATCCTGAATAAGATTGAACCTGCTGTAGAAAATATTGTTACAACGTCTACTACCCCCTCGAGGCAGCGATGAATATATCTCTTCACTCTGTTGATTTTGCAGCGCTCAGTCCTCTGCTTATTCTTCTCCTAGCTGCATTGGCTCTGCTGCTTATTGAAAGTATCTCTGAAGCTTTTTCGAGGAAATACTCTGCCTATTTCTCCCTTTTTGCTATCGCGGCTGCTTTCACTGCTGCGATCTATGCTCCCTATAGCACTAACCCTTTGTTAACACCTTGGTTACGTTTTGATTCCATCAGTGTGTTTTTTAATTTACTTTTCCTTGGAGTCGGATTCGGCGCCGCTTTGTTGGCTGACTCATTCTTCCAACGCTTTCACGCTACACACGGTGAATACTATTTCCTACTGCTGTCCGCTCTCTTCGGCCTTTTACTTATTGGAGGCTCTGCCGATTTCTTAACCTTGTTTATCGGGCTAGAAACACTTTCAATCGCATTATATATCCTCTGCGGCTACATGAAATTATGGGATATATCCCATGAGTCCTCGCTAAAGTACTTTCTTATGGGTGCTATCGCCGCCGCTTTTTTATTGTACGGCATTGCACTCATCTACGGCGCTATAGGCACAACTCAATTTGGTGGGCTGATGCCGGGCTATCAGTCTCTAGCATCGACATACTCCAAAGTACTATTCATGAGCGGTATAGGATTTGTCACCCTCGGATTAGCGTTTAAAGCTGCTATCGTTCCTTTCCATGTCTGGGCGCCGGATGTGTATGAGGGAGCACCCACACCTGTCACTGCATTTATGTCTGTAGGAACTAAAGCTGGTGCTTTTGCAGCTTTTACACGTGTATTTTTGGAAGGTTTACCAAACTTCAACGTGGAATGGTCATACCTTCTCTCCATCTTGGCCATCCTTACTCTTGTCTATGCTAACTTTTTAGCCCTGCGTCAATTCCAACTAAGGCGCTTCTTTGCATATTCAGGAATTTCCCATGCAGGCTACATGTTAATGCCTTTTGTTGCAGGAACGCCTGATGCTTTATCAGCGCTTATGTTCTACTTAGTCGTCTATTCGTTAGCGACCTTAGGATGCTTTGCAGTATTGTCTTTTATTGACTACCGTAAAGAGGGCATGCTCATTAGCGATTTAAACGGTCTTTTCAGGCATTCTCCTACATTGGCAGTGATTCTTATCGTATGCTTGCTTACTTTAGCAGGCATTCCTCCCACAGCAGGTTTTTTTGCGAAGTTCTTTGTGATTAAGACGGCTTTTGAAGCAGGTTATTACGTTTTGGGTATCGTTGGACTGGTTATGACGATAGTGGCTGCATACTACTATTTACGGATTATCAGCGCAGTCTTTACGGAAGAAAACACACACGAAAGACAGATCCAGATGTCGTGGCCTGCTGCATTGACCGGCATCATTGCTTCTCTAGGGATTGTTCTGCTGTCGATCTATCCGGCTCCACTCTCACACTTGATTACGTATGCCTCTAGGTTTTGATTAGGGTACGCCCTAATCTTTTCTTTGGGTTTCAAGCTTTATTATCGCTACACCCGTTCCTAAAGCAGCATAATTGATTGCTGAATATCCCTGCGAACGGATCAATTCTAGCGTTATTGCGCAGGGTCTTCCCGGACCTGTTTCATGCAAAGTAATGGTGCCGTTTTTTGACATGTAGGGGAGATAATCTAAAAAGTCTTTCAATGCCCCCATAGTCGACCTGTCTGCGTCGATATGTAAATAGTCGATCTCCCACTCCTTGGCCTGATTTAAAGCTACATTATGCGTAGTATCCATAATGATCTCTACTTCAGGATACTCTTTCCTAAATAAGGAATCCTTTCTTTTCCATGAAGGCTTTCCCCATTTACTTAGCTCTCCGTCTACAAGAATTGTTTTAGAATTTGTTAAATGAAGGTCTCGTTGCGCTTGCCGCATTACGCGAGGCACAAAACCATCACCTGAGCCTAAACAAACACAATTTTGATATTTGTTCGCATAAACAATGGCATAATAAAACATGGCAGAACCTAGGTCATCACCTTGCGCTCCGTGCAGCACAGACCATTGGGCTTCTTTTGTTAAGCAGTTTTGAATAAAGGAGGGGTTGACCAAAGTCTCCCCACCCCAAAGATTAGGCGTCCATAAGAGAATAGAGGCAAATAGTAACTTTTTCAATTAGGAAGCACGATGGTAACGGGGTCACTTTCAGTTCCCTGGGCATTCACTGAAGTTACAGAATAAAAATAGGAGACGTTCTTTTTTCTATGATGATCTTGATAAGTTGAAGAGGTTGTCGAATTTATCAATACACCATCGCGATAGATATTGTATTTTACAATACTTGTCGTCAGGCTCGGAGTCCAATTTAATATATTCACAATATCAGTCTGAATAAGAAAATGATTCTTCACTTGTTTTCCGGTAAGCTTTTGAGGTGGTTGTATCAGGAGTGAAAATACAGCTTGGACAATCGGATCTGCATCGCCTGCAGCCCAAGCAACCGTCGCTTGTCCGCTAGCATTCATAGATAAGAAGGGTTGGGTAGTGTTTATCTGAGGTTGAGATAACAGTACGGGAGCATTAAGCCAAGCAGAAGTATTTCTATTGAAATATTGGTAATAAACGGCACTGGTTGAATCGTTAAAATTTTGCCAGACAGCATATGCATTACCCACACTATCAGCATCGATGTTTAGACTGAAATAGACATTATCATTTATTTCTAAAATGACAGGAGTTCCCCAAAAGCCTCCCACAGATCGGTTAGCCATAAGTTTATATTTATTAATGTCGAAATTATAAGCTGACCATAAGGCAATGGCATTGCCCTGATCATCTAATACAATCTTTGCATCCGCGATATCTTCATTCACGGGAGGAGAATAAACGATTTGGGGAGCTGTATAGCTTCCATTTATGTAACTAATAGAGCTTAAACCTGCTGAGCTCTGGTTATTCCATAATATGATAGCGTTGCTAGAATTATTCATGGACACATCTAAAAAAGGAGAGCATGTGGAGAATACATCTGTGGAAAGATTTGTAGTCGTCCAGCTAACCCCGTCAAAAGTTGCGGCTTGTAACTGATAGGGGGAAAAATTATACCATGCCGTGATCGCTTTTCCGGAAGATGATCCGGAAAAGGACTGTGTACTCAAAAATGAAGGGTTTACATAAATGTCTTGGGGACTTGACCACCCTCCTGCATACCTATTAAATTGGACATGGTATTGAGATGTATTGTTGTTAAATGCAATCCATGAAACAAGGCCTTTATTAGAATTGTCTAAATTAATTCCAGGGAAAAGACCGCCTTGAACATTAAAGTTTATCGCATCAGTAAGCACTGTGGGACTCTCCCAAGTACTCCCATTATAATAAGTTCCCAGTATCCCTAAATTGGAGGTGTTATTGTCAATCTCCAGCCAAGCTGCTAATCCATTGCCTTGATCATTGACAGCGATAACATTTTCGCATTCATTGGTTCCAATGGGAGTAAACGCTTGAGTACTTTGCACTACGCCTTGAACAATTTTTGCTGTTTTCTCATAGAATGTGCTTAGGTCATCAGAGATGGAGGCGATGACTAAAGCATTCCCTGAAGCATCTAGAGCAATTGCAGGATCATCCACAGACTGAGTTGCAAATATATCGACCGGATCGGTCCAAATAGATAGGAGAGGAGTAAATCCCAACACAAAGCAGGAGGTGGAGAGGTATAAAAAATTTCTGAGCCAATTGTTCATATAAAGATCCATTCTTGAAATGAAATAATCATATGTAAAAAAATATTTAAATTGAAGCGTGAAAAGTGTAAAAAATACTTTTCAATTATTAAATAAAAATCCATAGACTTATATGAAGTAACAATAGAATTTTATACTTCACAACGAATTATATTTTTAATTTAATTAGCCGTATAATATTAATATTTTAATGTTATAATTAATAGTATTTCATGGTATATTATCATGATAATAAAGATTTGTTTACAAGGAAGTAATATGTCTATTGGATCTAACTCACTATTAAAACATGTAAATACACATTATACTATGGTAGGGGCGGAAGCGCTTCAAGTTACTTCTCCTTCACGTCAATTGAGCCCTTTAGGAAACCGTGGAATCAAACGTAAAGAACTTGATAGAGACGAGAATAGCTCTAAGCAATCTAGACGCAATCTTTTTCTTCTTTCGCCTGTTGTTTATGAGACAGATGATATAGAACCAGCACCATTACCCGCTAAAGTTAATGCTTTAATAACAGCTTTAAATTCAGATAGAAAGTTTATATTTTCAAATAATCAGGGAAATACAGTTTCGTCTAGATACCTGCCACCTTCTAAAATTGAAGTGGGCTTTGATCTGCAAACTCAATCTATTGCCCATGCTATAAAATTTGGAAAAAAGAGTGATGGAAGCGATAAAGCTGAACATGAGAAAGATGTTTATAACCTAATATCTTTTCCTAATCAGGGGAAGGATCACAAGGTATGGAAAGGTTTTTGCGAGAAGATAAATAAACATATCGTGGTTAAAGGTTTTATCAAAGCGCCGAGTGATAATAGAAGAATCGCTCTATCCGATGAGGCAAGTTTCAGAAAACTAAACGAGTTTAAAGCTAATCATCCTACACTTGCTTTTCGTGTTGCTGAAATATACTCCAAACCTACTGAAGCCGGTGATTTTATTCTAGAATATGTAGCTCCAGATGAAGACCTCCACGAATACACTTGGATCAACAAAGGCTCATTGGATAAAGTTCCTGTCAAAGGGCGTGAGCTTATTGTGAAACTTGGCCAGATATTAAAAACAATGTGGGATAATAAAGTTGAAACATCCGATTTCAGTTACACTAATGTTGTCATTAAGAACGGTACTTTTGTTGTTATCGACGCAACAGATTATCAAAAATGCACAGAAAAAGATCTTGAAATAGGAATGGATAAGTCTATCAAAGAATTCTCCATAGGAAATCCTGAAGTGGCGACCTACTTAAGGCATGTCGTTTACAGAGAAGAAATCAGTTCTCAAGATGCCGCAAAATTCCAAAAACAGTTAGGCTATATCAAAATATAGATTTATGAAAAATCAATAGCCCTAAAACGGGCTATTGATTCATACTAGCGGCACAAACTCTATTTAAAGACCCATGAACACATCTATTCAAGAAGCAGTCAAAAAAAGACGCACCTTTGCCATTATCAGCCACCCCGATGCTGGCAAAACGACATTAACAGAAAAACTGCTACTTTACTCCGGCATGCTTGTCACTGCAGGAATGGTGAAAGGTAGGAAGGGACGTAAAGCCGCCACATCCGATTGGATGGCAATGGAACAGGAACGGGGAATCTCTATTACCTCTTCCGCAATGCAGTTTACTTATAAAGACACTGTCATCAACGTTCTAGATACTCCCGGCCACGAAGACTTTTCTGAAGATACATACCGTACATTGACAGCTGCTGACTGCGTCATCATGGTTATCGATGCCTCTAAAGGTGTGGAAAAACAAACATTAAAGCTCTTTGAAGTCTGCCGTTTACGACAGATCCCGGTGATGACTTTCATTAACAAAATGGATATGCCCGGCAGGGAACCTTTAGAGTTGATGAATGAAGTTGAAAACGTATTGCAAGTACATTCGTATGCAATGAATTGGCCTATCGGAGGTGGCAAAGAGTTCCAAGGAGTTGTAGACCGCCAGACTAATGAATGTGTATTTTTCACTAAAACTTCCATTGGCGGTGCACAGAAAGCCGGGATTACTCGCTGTCCCCTGAATAGCCAGGAAGCTGTCGATAAATTGGGGCAGGAGGAATATGATAAACTTCTTCAGGAACTTGAACTACTTGAACTCGCAGGCAATCCTTATAACCAGCAAGAATTCCTTGAAGGTCAAGTGACTCCCGTATTTTTCGCCTCAGCCTTAACAAACTTCGGTGTAGAACCCTTCTTTGATGCCTTTATTCACTTGGCTCCTTGCCCGCATGAACGTAAAGCTAATCGTACGGACGGAACTGAAATTGAAGTCAATCCCGTCACTACAGGCTTCAGCGGCTATGTGTTTAAAATACAAGCCAATATGGATAAACGTCATCGCGATAGCATGGCCTTTATACGTATTTGTTCAGGTATTTTTGAAAGGGACCTAATAGTAAAACACTTCCGCACCGGAAAAGAAGTGCGCCTTGCACGTCCGCATGGAATGGTCGCAGGTGAAAGAACCACTATCGATTATGCCTATCCCGGCGATATCATAGGTGTTATCAACCCCGCGCTCTTTTCTATCGGAGATACTATTTCCGTCGCAGGCGGATTTAACTTTAAGCCGCTGCCACAGTTTCAGCCCGAGATATTCGCTAAATTACAGCCCAAAGATATTGGAAAACGTAAGTCTTTCGATAAAGGCATTCTGCAACTGATAGATGAAGGCGCAATACAATTGCTCCGTTCCTTCAAGCAGGACGGTGAGTTGATTTTTGCAGCTGTTGGACAGCTGCAATTTGAAGTGATGCAATTCCGCCTCAAGGATGAGTACTCCGTTGAAACTATTCTAACGCCTTTGCCCTACCAATGCAGTGCGTGGATCAAAGGGGATATAAAGACATTCGCTAAACCGATGAATGCCATGATCGTATTAGACCGCCACGGCAACCCTATGGCACTTTTTGCTAGTCAATGGGAAAAGGGATACTGTATGAAGCAAAATCCCGATCATGAATTAGTGGACGTATTCGTATAAGTTTATCTCACGCAGCCTACGGCTCTCCTTAGTTTCGTGTGCTGCGTGATCTCGAGTATCTCGGTAAGTTGGGTTTTAATGTTTCCCTTCAACGCTATCGATAAAATCATGGAGAGCTTGAAAATAGTTCTCCTGATCGTCATACAAGGCTCCGTGGCTTCCATTTTCGCAAATTTTAACTGTGGCGTTTGGTACTAGTTGCCCCATTCTAATGTTATCTTCAGGACTCATAGTATCATGCCGTCCGCAGATAAATAAGGAAGGTGTTTTTATTGTATGCAGATCATTCCACCGATTCCAATTTCTGAAGTTGCCATTGACGATAAATTCATTCGGCCCCTGCATCGTAAGGTAAACTTGTTTATTTATATGTGCAAAAGCTAAGACGAACGCTTGCGGCCAAGGATCCACAAGGCAGACGTGTTTGTTATATAGTTGTTTGAATAATAATTTTTCATATTCAGGATTTTCGTAGTCTTCTTTATCCTCATAGTATTTCAGTTTATCTTGGACTACTTGTGGAAGTTGCGACCTCAAGTGGCTCAGATAAGTTACATACGAGTCTACACTACCGGTAATATTGGAAAATATGACCCCTCTTAAATGTTTCGGGTAGTTGATTGCATATTCTATGGCAAGCATTCCTCCCCAGGACTGTCCATACAGATAAAAATCCTCTAAACCCAGACCGATGCGCACCTCTTCCACTTCATCGCAAAACCGAGATACAGTCCATAAGGAGGGGTCATCCGGTTGATCTGAATAGTAGGAACCTAGTTGGTCGTAAAAAATGACCTGATATTTGTCACCCGGGAAAAAGTCTGCAAGGCATTCTAAATATTCATGAGAACAACCTGGGCCGCCATGAAGTGTAAGGATTTTGATAGGGCCCTTACCAACACGCTGCGTCCATACACGATAGCCGTTTTTTAATTGTATAAATTCAGCTCCCTCAAGTTTGGAGGGAGGGATATTCTGCTGTTCAATACCTTCAATATCATGAAGTACACTTAAGCAGAGACACGCTGCTACTAAAGAAGAAAAAAATATAGATGCCATCATACGGATCTCCAAAGGTTTTAAGAAAGATCATAAGGAGGTAAAAATATAAGCACTACCGTAACAATTACGGTAGTGCCTTGACTAGTATGAAGTGCTTAATCCGCCGTCAATGACCATATTGATCCCACTGATAAAATCTGACTCGTGAGTAAGTAAAAATTTTATGGATTTAGCGACCTCTTCCGGTTTGGCATGACGTTTTAAAGGAATAGGCTCCACTTCATGAGCAATCTGCTCTTCATGACTTATGCCTAGGCTATGTGCCTTTTTTTCAATGCGCTCATGGTGAAAGGCTGTCAGCACAACACCCGGCGAAAGAGCATTTACACTAATACTTTGCGGACCAAGTTGATGCGAGAGTCCTTTAACATAGGTTGTCCACATCCTTCGAATAATACATGCGGCGCCTGCATCAGGAATATATTGGACAGAAGTTGTTCCGGAAATAACCACAATTTTACTGGGATTTGTCATATGCGGAAGTGCACACTTCAAAGCTTCTAGCGGACCGGTAAATGTTTTTTGAATGACTTCAAGCCAAGTGGATTCTTCCAGTAGTAAATCTTTTCCATATGTCTGAGGACGGGGATAGATCAAAACGATACCCGATAAGGGGAGATTTATTTTTTTTAAATAGTCCTTAAAAGTTAATAGACTATCCTTGTTGCAGTAATCGAGAGTGCAAATTTCATATCTATGCGGGAAGGCAGCAGTGAGCTCTTCCTTAAGCTTGCATAGTTTTTCTCTGTCACGGCCCGTCAAAATTAGGTTGTGAGTCTGACCTAATAATTTCGCAGCGGCAGATCCTAATTCACCTGTTGCGCAAGTTACAACGACTGTTTTGGGTGAGTCCGCGCCTAAACATAGTGTAAAAGGAAACCAAATAATGATTGCAACCAAACGCAGTAATTTCATCTTAAAGCCCTCATTCGTTTGAATAATATAGCGTTATTTACACTTGATTTTTATAAGTATACTACTGTAAAAATTATTGTAATAATTTTAACTAAAAGGTAATCATGCTTAAAAAGACTTGTCTGTTTCTATTGCTAACTTGCGCTTCATTTCCTATCTATGCTGGTGTAACAATAAATAAAGCAGAGGAGAAACAAGTAGGGAGGTACCAGATTATTGTTAAAGGTGATGAACCGCGCTTTTATCTTTTGGATACAGCTACCGGACAAGTTTGGAAATCTAGAGCAAAAAATAATTGGTTGATGCCGGATGCTTGGGAAATATTCATTGATTCCTCCCCAGAATACCCCGTACATTAATTCGATCCTTATTTTTTTAGAAATATTCAGCCCGAATTTTTGGCACAAAATAGTCTATAAAGTGCCTGACTTTCGCTTGCATATGTTTGAAAGGCTGATAGGCTAGGTATAGGGGTTGTTCGCTTGTATCAAACCCCTGTAATATCTCCACAAGTTCTCCAGCATTGAGATAACTCAATACCACGGGGCGGTGGGTTTTTATAATGCCCATTCCCTGTAATGCGCTTTCCGTCATAAGCATACTGTCATTAAAATATAGATAGGGTTTCAATACAATTTCCAGCCCTTGGTCAAATGTTAACACATTATTAGGGTCACGCATGGTATGCGTAATAAAGCGATGTTTTCCTAACTCCTTGGGGTTTTTGGGTATACCGAATTTCTTTAAATACCCGGGCGAAGCACACATAACGTATTTTGTAGATCCAATTTTCTTGATAATGTCATTTGGACCTCCCACAAACCGGTGTCCCATATTGATATCTATTTCTTCTTTTGTCAGATCGGGGATACGCTCAATGTTTTCGATTTTCAGTGTTATCTTAGGGTACTTTTCTAGAAAGCTTGGAAGATGTGGAAATAGGTGGTGTGCTGCAAAATGACGGGAAGTTCCAATTTTTAGCAGGCCTGAAGGCTCTCCACGAACCTTTGAGAAGAGTGCATCCATCTCGTTGATTTGTGCAGAGATTTTTTCAGCTTCGATGTAATAAAGGTGTCCTGCTTCTGTCAGGTTTAAACGGCGTGTAGAACGTATTAACAGTTGTACACCCAACTCTTTCTCTAAAGCATTGATCTGTTTGCATACTGCTGCAGTGGAAATTCCCAGAATACGGCCTGCTGCAGCGAAGCTTGTTTCCTTCACCACGGTAAGAAAGGTAGTGAGATGCTCTAGTCTTTTCATCTTAAACTTCTAGTTAACATTAGTTAATTCATGGACGTATTGTTAACCATATTACAGATGGTTTACATTTATTGTAAATCATCTCAAGGAGTTAACTATGATGTGTTCCATTTCAAAAGTATTATCTACCCTATATTGGTATGGTCAGGAAGCAGCTCAATACATTCCCATGCAAAGCAAGTTTACAAAACATATACAAATGCCAGAAGTTGATGTTCTAAGAAACCCCTTATGCGCACATGTTTTGGGGCAAAGTAAGGTGTTGCTGAATGTAAAAACAACCCGACAGAATGAATCGGTAGCTTTAAGTTTCCATTGCGTATTGAAACATGGACTCCTACCTTTCACCATAAAATTGATTCCGATAGCAGGAACAAACAATGTCCATTTCTATGTGACGAAGGCTAGCCTTCTACGTGCAAAAGGTGTGGAATGCAGTACGTTTGAACATCCCATTAACCAACGACTGCTGGATTACATCACTAAGATGCTTAGGGGTTCCCCCTGTGGAGTCCTTACACCAAGCGGGGAGGAAACGGGTTCCATAGCTTTGGCAGAAGGAATGCCCATCTCCCTCTATGCGCGGGTGCATGAATAAAACTCGTTTACAAAACCATATCCTAGTATAGGAGTTCTCTAAAACCTTATTATTCCCTCAATTGTTCATGCAGGAGTCAATCCACGTTTCAGCTTCTATTAGAACTTCCTCGTAGGAAATAATCTGTGTGTCGTCAGTTTCAGAACGCTCTCTAATACTTAGATAGCATTCCTTACCTGCATTTAACATAGCATTATGGAATTCTATGGCTTCTTGTTCAGAGATCATAGGATTCCCTTTTCTATGAAGTAAGAAAAGGGGGGTATTTATTTTTTCAATATGTTCGATGGCAGATCTGTATTTTAGAGAGGCTAAATCGCTGAAATCTAAATTATAATCCTTTTCTTCAACTTGTTTTCTAAAAGGATCCTCTTTCCCCTGGTGTCTGAGTAGGTCATAGCCGCAGTTGGAACAAACCAAACAACGTATATCGTTTCTTTTAAGGGAAAGTAATAGAGAAGCAAGCCCTCCCTGGCCAAATCCGATCACGCCTAGTTCAGATATCTTTGTTTCCTTTTTAATGTACTCCAGAGCATGGTTCAAAGTTTCAATTGTCAATGGACCGCAGAAGTCTTTTCTTCCATTAGATCTGCCATAACCAGGCATTGAAATAGCTGCGACGGCGTAACCTTTGCTCAACCAATGAGAAAACCATGCGTCTGAAATTCCCTGTAATCCCTTACCAGAGGATCCATGCATAAACAGAAGAAGCTTCTTACATTCTTTAGAAGGTTTTTGGAAATAAACTTCAATTTTCAAATCAGGAAAAGAAGAAGGGATAATGCAAACTTCATGTGCTTCTATTATTAGGAACGAGAACGAGAACACAAAAAGAAGAGATATCAAATAGGGTTTAAGTAAGTTCATAAATAGTTATTGTTATTTTGAAATATAATCATCCTTGAAGAGCCTGTACTTGTCAAGTTCGCCTAATTCAAGCGTGATTTAAGGCGGAAAGTAGGTTTTAACTTTTTACAATACCTAATGGCTGATATAGCTATCTTATAAGTAATAAAGAGGCCTGTGATGAGTCTAGTTAGATGGATTGTTATTATAATTTTTCTTGTCGTAACGGTTATCTCAAGCTTTGATTTGGGACCTAATATCAATGCTATAATGCCAGTACTTTCGGTGATCTCTTTATTTTGCGCCGCCTGTCTACACGGGAAAATAAGGTATGGCCTAAAAAACTTAGCCATATTTTTTATTATCACATGGTTAGTAAGTCATTTTTTTGAAGCGCTTAGTATACAAATAGGATTCCCATTCGGACATTATCACTACGAAAAGTTAGCAGGGCCAAGGCTGTTTGAAGTACCGCTCATTATTATGTTTGCCTATTTCAGTATGGCTTATGTTTCTTGGATTTTATCTACAGTTATTCTCAACCAGTATTTTAAACCTCTACAAGCTGACAAAGTTTTTCTCATTCCTTTTGTCGCCACTTTTATTATGGTTATGTGGGATCTTTGTATGGATCCTCTTTCTTCATCCATCGGATCATTATGGGTATGGAAAGGGGGAGGTTCTTATTTTGGCGTGCCCCTGCAAAACTATTTCGGTTGGTTTTTTGTGGTATATATAATTTTCCAAAGTTTTGCCTTATATATAGCTAAGCATGAATTATACTCAGATGAGCAACACAAGGTTTTCATTCGGAAATCTTTTTGGTTTGAGGCAGTAGCCCTCTATGGAATTCAGGGGCTATTTCAGCTTCTAAGTCCTTTTACGACAGTGGATCATAAAGATATCTACGGTCCCATGGCATTGGTCACAATTTTCACAATGATGTTTGTAACTTTGATTTCATTTGTATTGATCAAAGACTCACGAAAATTAGAGCACACCTACTAAAACGCTAGACTTGCTTCCAGTTCGACTTCATTAGCGGTACTTTTTGACCCAAAGGTTTCTTCATATTTTGCCTACAGCCCAAAGTAATCCCGCCCACATCAGGTTGGAATGCTATTATTCCGTTACCTCAATGATATGTCTGGTCTCTACAATCGCATCCTTTGGAATAGATCCGTCATATAAGTGATAGTACTTATTGCTTCCTCCGGGATTTGCTTCCAGGATAAGCTTACCCTTCAATTTACTCACTTCCAGCTTCAATAGGATATATTCAGGAACATCTTTCCAATATTTGGATGTAATTTTCTCTAGTTGTTCTTGCGTAGATAAATGGATGAATTGCGTGTCGTCCGATGGAAGAGCCACATCTTCTGATGCGGCGCTTCCAGCCCAATTATCTAAAGATAGGATTTTATATAGATAAGCAGGAGGGGTCATCTATTATTGCCTTTGCGTTATTTTTTTTATCCAGCGTGAAATATCATTCAAGGCTTCATTTTTGATGTTTTCATCTAATGGCAGGTCTATAAATCCATGTATGGATTTTGGGTAGCATTTTGCATCTACATCCACACCGGCAGTACGTAACAATTTAGCATATTTTTCACCTTCATGCTTTAAGGCGTCATATTCTGCTGTGATGATAAAGGTGCTGGGAAGTGCTTCAAAGCTGCTAGCTTTTAATGGGGAAGCAAGCGGGTTCTCTCCATCTTGTAGAGATGTAAGATATGCGCCCCAAAAAAACTGCATATTTTCATAGGAAAGAAGTGCTTTATCAGGGCTTTCTTCATAAACTGCACTATTCAAATCATTGCTGAGGATAGGATAGATGAGTAATTGTCCTGCAACTTCAAACTCTTTAGTTTGTTTTACCATTAGTGCTACAGCTGCTGCCAGATTACCTCCTGCGCTTTCTCCGCATAAAAGGATTTTATGCGCATCCCCATTATAGCTGGCTGCGTTTTGCCACAGCCATTTAGCTGAATCATAGCAATCTTCTAAGGGAATAGGGAACTTGTTTTCAGGGGCCAGCCGGTAGTCTACAGAAGCTATGATGGCTCCTGTCTTGTTAGCTAGCTTCCTGCAGATAACTTCACTTTCTTCTAAACTACCGTAGACCCAGCCTCCTCTATGATAGAAGACCAATACAGGCAGCGGTCCTTCACCTTTTGGAATGTACAATCTTATAGCAATGCTCCCATGCCGACCTTCGATTGTTTGATTCACAACCTTAGCAACAGGCTCTAAATGCTCAAGTGGTAATGCAAACATTTCCTTTATTGTTTGCCTTTGTTCTGAGAGTGTAAGAACAGATAATGAGGCAAAGAGTTTTGCAAATCCCTCAAGGAAATTACTTGTTGTTGTATCAAGAGTAGAAATTTGGGAAGAATTCATTGATTAAACCTTTTATTTGATCAGTATAGCCTCCCCAAGTGATTTTAAACAATGTAAGCCTTATATATTAGTCATACTCAAAGGTGCTTTTATCAGCAAAGACCTCATTCCATTCAATAATGAGATAACTAGAATTCATTTTGAATATAGAAATGGCTTGAAGACTTTTTTTTAAATAGTTTATTTGACGCATTTCAGCAAGTGTGAATAATAAAAAATTTTAAAATTTATGCCGGGGAGATAGATTATTCTATTCCCTCTTGCAAATAAATTTATGCCTAAATCGCTTTTAAGGGATGTTCTTCTATGGTTTCTACTCTCGATACTGATAAAAAAACAGCAAATGATCAGAAATTATTTCCCGGTACGCCCTATCCTTTAGGCGCCACATATGATGGTTCAGGAACTAATTTCTCCATTTTTTCAGAAAGAGCCGAAAAGGTGGAGCTATGTCTTTTTGATGACGAAGGGAATGAAACACGTATTGCAATGCCAGAAGTTACCGGTTATTGCTGGCATGGTTATTTGCCAAAAATTAAACCTGGACAGCGTTATGGATATCGTGTGCACGGTGCCTGGGATCCTGCAAATGGACAACGCTTTAATCCATCTAAGTTACTTCTTGATCCTTATGCCAAAGCTATTGATGGGGAGATCCAATGGAATGAAGCCGTCTTCCCTTACCATTTCGGTAAAAATCCGGATGTTAAGAATGAGCTAGACAGCGCTCCCTATATGCCGCATTGCGTTGTGCATCAGCCCTATTTTGATTGGACAGGTGATAATAAACTACAGATGCCTTGGCACGAGACAATTATATTAGAGGCACACGTCAAAGGATTCACCATCAACCACCCGGATATCCCGGGAGATATGCGCGGAACTTATGCCGGACTTGCACATCCCGTTGTTATTGAATATCTTAAAAAATTAGGTGTTACAGCCATCGAGCTGATGCCGATCCATTATTTTATCCATGATAAACACTTATTAGAGAAAGACTTAAGGAATTATTGGGGGTACAATTCGATTGGGTTTTTTGCACCACATACCGGATATGCTGCAGATAAGTCCCCGGGTAGTAGCGTAAACGAGTTTAAGGAGATGGTTAAAAAGTTCCACCAGGCAGGAATCGAAGTGATTCTAGATGTGGTCTATAACCACACGGCTGAGGGTAATCATATGGGGCCCTTGCTATGTTTCAAGGGAATTGATAATTCATATTATTACAGACTGACCCAAGACTCACGCTATTATATGGATTACACAGGGACAGGAAACAGCCTTAATATGCGCAATCCGCATGTCCTGCAGCTACTCATGGACTCTCTTCGTTATTGGGTTCTAGAAATGCATGTAGACGGCTTCCGTTTTGATCTAGCCTCCACACTAGCACGAGAACTTCACGATGTGAACAGGCTTTCAGCCTTCTTCGACCTTATCCAGCAAGACCCAGTCATCAGCCAAGTCAAACTGATTGCTGAGCCTTGGGATGTAGGCGAAGGTGGATACCAAGTTGGAAACTTCCCTCCCGTATGGTCCGAATGGAATGGTAAATATCGCGACTGCGTGCGTGACTTCTGGCGTGGCAACGACCAGACATTAGGGGAATTTGCCTCGCGTTTTACTGGCAGCTCCGATTTATATCAAAATAACTCCCGCCTGCCCTTTGCAAGCATAAATTTCATTACAGCACACGACGGCTTTACCCTGACAGATCTAGTTTCGTATAATGAAAAACACAATGAAGCCAATACAGATGAGAACGGTGATGGCGAAGGCTATAACCGCTCGTGGAATTGTGGTGCTGAAGGTCCTACCGATGATGCCCAGATAATAGAATTTCGCAGCCGTCAAAAACGCAATTTTTTAGCGACTTTGCTCCTTTCCCAAGGGGCACCTATGATCCTCGCAGGAGATGAACTTGGCCGTACTCAGCAAGGAAATAACAATGGCTATTGTCAAGACAATGAAATCTCCTGGCATAACTGGGAAAAAGCAGACAAGGATTTAATAGAGTTTTGTCAGAAGCTCATCCAATATAGAAAAAACCATCCAGCCTTTAGACGCCGAGGTTGGTTTCAGGGGCGTCAGATCCACGGAAGTGATATTCACGACATCGAATGGTTTTCTGTGACAGGAAATAAAATGGGCTCAGAAGATTGGGGAACAGGATATATCAAAGCAGTAGGTCTGTTTTTAAATGGCAAAACGATACCAAATCCTAATGTCAGGTCAGAAAGTGTTATAGATGATAATTTTTATGTTATCTTCAACGCCTCCGGCGAGACGCTAGAGTTCATATTACCCACCAGTGAGTGGGGAGAACAATGGATGAAAGACCTGGACACTGCAGAAGGATGGCTGGAGAACGGACCGAAATATCTAGCCGCTGAGAAGATCACGGTCAAAGACCGCAGCTTAATAGTGTTGCGTAATGCAACCTGAACCTAGGGCTACATATCGGTTGCAGTTGCAGCCGGGATTTGGATTCGATCAGGCAGCAAAACTCATCGGATATTTGGTTGATTTAGGCATCAGTCATATGTACCTTTCGCCCTGCTTACAGTCGGCAAAAGATAGTACACATGGCTATGATGTCGTAGATCCTAGCCATGTGAATTTTCAGCTTGGAGATGCAGACTCCCATCAACGTTTATGTGAAGAATTGCAAAAGGCCGGCCTTGGTTTGATGCTAGATATAGTTCCTAACCATATGGCCATCGAAGGCAAACAGAATCCTTGGTGGTGGGATGTGCTTGAAAATGGTTTTTCCAGCGCTTTTGCCACATATTTTGATGTGGATTGGGAGGCATCGGAAAAGCGCTGGTGTAACAAAATCCTTTTACCTGTACTAGGAGACCATTACGGGAGGGTTCTGGAAAACGGGGAGATAAAGCTTTTACGTCAAGAAGGGTCTTTCATCATCCTCTATCAGGACCATTCCTTTCCAGTAGATCCTTCCAGCCTAGCAGAATTGATAAATAATGCAGCCAAGACCTCTGGGTCCGAGCAGCTTGCTTTCTTAGCAGAAAGCTATACCCATCTTCCTAAAGCAACAACGACCACACGTCAAGAAGTAGAACGCCGACATCGCGATAAGACAGTGCTTGCAAGTATGCTAGCAAAACTTTGCAATGAAGAACCTGAAACGAATCAAGCGATAAATCGTGAAATAGAGCGTATAAACAATGATCCTGATGCTCTGGATGCTTTTATCGACCATCAGAACTATCGCCTAGCCTTTTGGCGGACAGCAAGCAGAGACTTAGGGTATCGACGGTTTTTTGATATCAAAGATCTGGTGGGACTCAGATGCGAAGATATAGATGTTTTTAATGCAACCCATGCCTTGCCCATCGCATGGTATTCGAAGGGGTGGGTTCAAGGGCTGCGTGTAGACCATCCTGATGGGCTCCGAAATCCCTCTGAATATTTTATCCGCTTGCAGAATGCCTGCACCGGAGCATGGGTTGTGGCTGAAAAAATATTAAAACCGGGTGAGAGGCTTCCCTTAGATTGGAATATTGCAGGGACTACCGGATACGATTTTGTTAACCTTATCACAGAGCTGTTTATTGATCCTCAAGGAGAACAAGCCCTCACGCAAACCTACCAAGATATTACAGGGGAGAACATCCCTTTCTGCACAAGGGTAGCATCTTCCAAGCGCTTGGTCTTAAAAGGATTGTTTGGAAGCGAGCTAAATAGGCTGGCTACTCTTTTTGTGGAGGTATGCGAAAAGCATAGAAGACACCGCGACTATACACGTTCTGAATTATATGAAGCCCTATGTGAAGTTGCAGTAAACTTTCCGGTATATAGGACATATGTTTCATCAAATAAAGGGGAAGTTTCTAAGGAAGATGAAAAGTATGTTAACGAGGCAATCCAAGGGGCTTTAGCAGAGAAACCTGATCTTGACCCGGAACTATTCAATTTCCTTAAAGAGATCCTCCTTTTAAAGGTGGAAGGACAGCTTGAAAATGAACTTGCCATGCGATTTCAACAACTTACCGGTCCTGCAATGGCGAAGGGGTTTGAGGATACGGTTCTATATCGTTATAACAGATTAATCGCCCTTAACGACGTCGGTATGGAGCCTAGCATATTCGGCATCACGCTTAAACAATTTCATGATACCTGTCAAGAACAGTCTCAAAGGCCCTATTCCTTGCTTGCCACTACCACGCACGATACAAAACGGAGCGAGGATGTCCGTGCAAGACTAAGCTTGCTGTCGGAAATTCCGGAACAGTGGGACACTGCTGTAAAAAGATGGTTTAAGCTTAACGAAAATTGTCTACAAGAGGGCGTGCCGGATAGAAACTTGGAGTATTTTATCTACCAAACCCTTGTCGGAGCATGGCCTATTAATAAAGAGCGTCTTGAAGAATATATTGAAAAGGCTATGAGGGAAGCAAAAGAGCATACATCCTGGACTCAACCCCACCAAGACTATGAAAATGGCGTGAAGCAATTTATTAGCGCTGTCCTGCAAAATGAGAGCTTTTTATCGGAACTGAAAAGATTTGTAGATGTACTGGAAAAGCCGGGAAGAGTGATTGGATTGGCGCAGACATTAATTAAACTCACAGCTCCAGGAATACCGGATATCTTCCAAGGAAGCGAACTCTGGAATATGACGCTAGTTGATCCTGACAATCGTCGGAAAGTAGACTTTGAATTACGCCAAAATCTCTTGAGTGAATTGAAAAATCTTTCAGTTGAACAGGTCTTGGCTAAAATGGATTCTGGACTGCCTAAACTTTGGTTGATAAAGAAAGTATTGCATTTCAGAAAGGAAAATCCAGACCTATTCAATGCAAAAGGAACCTATAAGCCCCTATGGGCTAAAGGCAAAAATGCCGATCACGTTGTCTCCTATATGCGGGGTGATTCAGCTGTAGTTATTACACCACGTTTAGTTCTGCAACTGAATGATGAATGGGGGGACACCTCCCTCGACCTACCCACAGGTTCGTGGCATAGTGTATTGACCGGAGATAAATTCCAGGGTGGAATAGTTACGCTGCAAGAATTACTGCAGCATTTTCCGGTGGCGTTATTACAAAAAGTATAATTAAGCCTAAGCATAGGGCTAGATATATAGAGAAGTCGGCTGGAATTTCGTTCCATCAAATAACCCCTTATCACTTAGTTTAAGTGATGGAATCACCAGCAACGCCATGAACGACAGTGTCATAAAGGGCGCCCCTAATTTCGTTCCCAGTTCTTTAGCTTTCTGGTCTAAGGAAGCGTACAATTTCGCTATGGAGTAACCGTCCTTTCCACTCATAATCCCTGCAACAGGAAGGGGTAGCACTTCTTCCTTGCCATCGTAAGCAATAGATATACCGCCTTTATTTTTAATGATCGCATTGACTGCAATGCATATATCTTTATCAGAAGTGCCGACAGCAATGATATTATGCGAGTCATGTGCAATGCAAGAAGCTAAAGCTCCTTTTTTCAGACCAAAGCCATGAATGAATGCAACGGCAACAGGTGCGTTTTTATAGCGGTCTACCACAACTAGTTTGAGAATATCTTCTGCCACATCTACGGTAAGAACCCCGTTTTCTACTTTTGCTTCTACGTTGAGTTTATTAGTGATCAATTCGCCATCCAGAGCTTGAATCACCTGAATCTTTCCATGCGCACCTTTGAGTACAAATTCATCCTCGGTTTTAAGGGACACATCAAACTTATTGACGATTTCGTTTTCAACCGAGGGGATGAGCGTTTTGCCTTTCTCTGCAACTAACTTCCCTTGAATATAGGTTTGGAGAACATTAAAGTCTTTTAAGTTATCTACAACAATAAAATCAGCAGGCTGTCCCGTTTGTAGAAATCCAACGTCCAACTTGTAATGTAAAATAGGGTTATAGCAAGCACAGCGAAGTACATCCATTGTGTCATAGCCGTGTATGTTGATAGACCGCTTCACAAGTTCGTTAATATGACCTTTTACAAGTTCATGCGGATGCTTGTCATCACTGCAAAACATGACTGAACCTGGATGTGATTTAATAAGCGAATGGAGAGCCTCATAGTTTTTTGCTGCAGACCCCTCTCTAATGATGATCTTCATGCCATATTTGAGTTTGTCCAGCGCTTCTTCTAAAGTATAGCATTCATGATCCGTGGAAATACCGGCAGAAATATATCTCTCAGCATCAGCCCCCTTTAAGCCGGGAGCATGGCCATCTACAGGTTTGTTTAGCTTTTTAGCCACTTCGATCTTGCCCATGACGAGCGGGTCGCGGGCTAAGACTCCAGGATAGTTCATCATCTCGCTTAAATACTTTAACTTATCCTCTTCGAATAGATGGCGGATTTCTTCTGCAGTTATGGTATCTCCTGCCGTTTCAAACGTTGTTGCAGGGACGCAGGAAGGACAACCAAAGAAAAAATGAAAAGGGACTTTGCTTCCGTTGCGTATCATGTAGCGCACGCCTTCAATACCCAGGACATTCCCGATTTCATGCGGGTCGGATACCGTTGCAACTGTACCATGAGGGACAGCGAGCCTTGCGAATTCCGAAGGGACCAACATAGAGCTCTCCACATGGATATGCGCATCAATGAAGCCGGGGAGGATGTATTGTTGAGTCGGAATATTATCAGCAGGTGTGATGGAGGTGATTTTTCCGTTACTAACAGTTACAGTTCCAGGGAAAATCTTCCCGTTGACTACATCTACAATGTTTCCGGATAGAGAAAAGTTTTCCATGAGTTTTTCTTTATGTTTTTGATACAGAAGGAAATTAACTCATACGACAACAGCAGAATTTGATAAAGCACTATTGTTATTCAAAAATACGACGCTTAAACCGGTATAAGCGTCGTTGGAATTTATAAACTTTTCTCTGCATAAATCTTCATAGAACTAGCAAAGAAAGGCAGCAAATCAGGATGAAATTGATCAAACCATGGACGATAGTCAGGCATATCTAAGTATAGCTGCGCTAATCCTATGTAGGATTCGCGGTTGGGCGTCCAAAATTGCTGTATCCAAGAGTAATGCTTTGCTATTACTGCTTGGACTTCACTAGAAGAAGGGGATTTATTCTTTTCCATCCACTTAACTACTTCCTTATGGAAAGTTTGAGCTTCTTCTTTCATCGTTTGCCATTCATCTTTTGACCAATGCTTTGATTTACTTTTGCACTGATCAATGACAGTTTTGAATTTCTCACCGCCATACTCCCTCAGTTGATTTTCATAAGCCTCTTGTCTCTCGGGACTGAATCCTTCGTATAAATCTTTAGCAGCCATTTCTTTCTCTCCTTTTAGATGTTTAATGGTACTATCGATGGTATTGATCAGCCTTTTTGTCTTTTCCAGTTCATTTCTTAGATGTTTCCGGTGCGTATTTAAGGCAGCGATCTTATCGAAATCGCTACGCCCTAAGACTTTACTAATTTGCTTAAGCTCTATACCCAGCTCACGGTAAAACAATATCTGCTGCAATATCAGCAACTGTTCGTCTTCGTAATAGCGGTAGCCATTAGCGCCGTGATAGGCCGGTTTAAGCAGATCGATTTCGTCATAGAACCGCAAGGTGCGGATACTGACTCCGGATAATTTAGCTAATTGATTCACTGTATAAGGCATGATGTCCTCCATCAATACCACTAATTGTAGAGAGTGACGTAACGTCAGGGTCAAATGGTATTTTTCTTAAAGTGTGAAAAGAATTAAATATTAATGTGTAAGCGCTTAATAACCAATGGGTATTTGAATAGTTTTATTGAATGTTTTCAGGTTTATAGCTATATTTCTTACAATCTTAATTTACGAATGTTCACACATCAAGGATGACAAATGCCTTCAGGATCTCTAGCACTCTCTTTTTCCCATTTTATTAACAATTCGGATTTTTTAAATCCTAGAGATGTAAGAACTAATAGTAAGCATTTAACAAATATCAGTCCCGATTCAGTCTTCAAGACAATTATGGATAATAATATTCCATTAGTTGAGAATAACGCTTCCTTGCTGAGGACAATTCCCGCATTTGCAGTAAAGGTTCTATGCGCTTACAGTGCTGCAGTGACTGTGGCTCCGATAGGACTGGTCTTCAATGGTGTGGGAACAGTTGTAAATATTGTAACAGGCATACTTTATGTTATACCTTATGGTATAGGATTTAGGAATGGAGCGCTAATTTGTGGGTTAGAAGCATCTATAAAAAATATTTCCTACTACGCAAGAGGCTGTTTTGCCGATATTGCCTATTCTGCAACTATAATTCCGCCACTCTTTGCATTTTACTGCAGTAAAGAAGCATTGGTAGCTAAATTAATATTTAGTGGTTTAACACTCCTTGTGACCAAAATTATTCAATCGCCTCAAATCCTTTCCCCAAAAATTCGTAGAGGCCTAGTACTAAAGCAAGAACTAGGAATCGCTGATAAAAATGGTAATGCCATTCCTGTGAGGACAGGGTTAAGTATTGATAGTTCCAAAAGAATAAGCGGACCTTTAATAGATCTCTATCAGCGGCACATTAAAGACCTAAAATACGGTGTGAACCTCATGTTCACTTCAGCGGATCAGGTTAAATTTAATGTTTATAAATTAAATGATTCAAAAGTCAGTAATACCTTAAATATTTGTTTGGTTTTAGAGAATTTCATTAAAGGTATTATTTTTAATCCAGTCACTCATTATGCCTATAACTTCAGGGGAGAATTAGAGCCATACACAACAGGTGATGTGGTTGATATCCCTGCATTAATCAGATCTGCTTAACTAGTAATCCTATGTTGGTGACCTGCTGGGAAGGATGCAGCGAAAGCCAACATAGCGTTTATTATGCGAGCTGCCATAATCTTCAGGTTTTATAGATTCATCCCCAATGAATCCGGCTGACATACACAAATGCTTAGCTGCTTCATTGGTTTTCCATGCGATAAGCTTACCGTCTTTTACGTTTTATCCCTTACCTAACTCATGTAAATTAAATTTAAAACTTATTGAATTTTTTTTCTCATTGGAGCATTTTCTATTATTATTTTGCAGGGGATTTAGATGAAGAATTTCTTTTTGTTGATGATCACAATATGCATGATTTCCATTAGTGGCCCTGCCCAGGCAGAAGAATTCATTTTCCATATGGAAGACCTCTACGATGATTCACAAGACAATAGTTCCTATTTTGAGCTGTTATTTGGAGGCAACTTTCTTGTAGGTGCTTCTGGAACCGATGATGAGTTTGGTTTTGACTATAGGTATAATAACGGATATATCGCTTCAGGTTCATTAGGATACCGTTGGTGCCATGGGATACGTTGGGAATTTGAATATGCCTATCGATGGAACAAAATTAAGGAGATAAAGATTCCTTGGTGCAATTTCCCGGGTTGTGTCTTCCCTGGCTGCAATAACCCTTGGCATAAAAAGAAACCTAAAGGTGAAAACTACCGCAATTCATCGCTTATGGTCAATTTGCTATGGGACATCCCGCTAGAGGATTTTGGAATCTGCACATGTATTACACCTATTTTTGGCCTAGGTGCAGGCTATGATCTTCAGCATGCTTTCGAAGATTCTAAGAATGGCTTCGCGTGGCAAGTCATTGTTGGTGTAGGCTATCGTTTAACACCTTGCACTAATGTTTCAATAGAATACAAATGGCATGGCGGGCCTCTGACGTACATCTTCAACCATTCCGTCGGCCTAGGCATAACCTATACCATTTGCAGCGAGTAAGTCGATTATCTCCGTCGCTTGTGGTAAGCAAAGCTTGTCCTAGTATAGGAATACGGCGGCTTATCACAACTTTAATAGCCCTCGATTTATCGAGGGCTATCTGTCTTATATAATGCCTACTATTCTCTAATATATTCCTGTGCTAGAGAGGTTTCACCCTCTTTAATCTGCATGATCCACACAGGTTTATTAGGATTATGTTCTGAATGTGTGAAGGTGATTTTACCTGTGGCACCAGGGAAATCCTGGGTCTCTTCAAGCCGTTTAAGAAGAGTTGTAGAGGTAGCGTGTTGTGTTTGTTGAATTGTTTGTAAAATAAGATTTGCAGAATCAAAACCTAAAGCCGCAAATGAATGGGTAGGTGCTGTTTGATAAGCTTGCGAATAAAGCTTTAAGAAATTTTCTATAGCAGGGTCTTTATTTTCGGTACTTAACCATGCATGAGTTGTATACCAAACATTATTGCGTGCTTCGGTCTTTAGCGTAGGAGTATCAAAGCTATCTCCTCCGATGACCGGGAGTTTAACACTCGCAGAACGCAATGAAAAAAGAATCTCCCCAATACAGTCGGGCAAGGTTGCAAGATAGATAAAATCAGGCTGTATTTCTAGCGAGTGGATCTTTTCACCTATTTCTTTAATCGAACAACCGCCTTCGAAAGATTCTTCTAGAACAATCTTACCGCTGATCTTTTCAAAATAGGATTTAAAATAAGATCTTAATCCGCGAGTGTAGTCAGATGTATTATCCCACACTATCGCGCAAGTTTTGCCAAATGTTTTAGATCCAAATTCAGCAGCTGCTTCAGCCTGCAAATTATCACCAAAAGGAGTTAGAAAGACGTAATTTGAAAATTTTGAAGGCAAGGTAGGATCAGTAGCTCCTATGGAGAGGAAGGGTACTTTGGATTTCTCAAAGGCTTTGCCGGCTGCATAGATCGAATTATTATCGGTAAACCCTGCTGCAATATCGACTGTTGGAGCAATTTGCTCTGCTAAGTACTGTGTTAATTCTAGATTGGATTTAGCGTTAACAATCTTAAGAAATATGCGCTGGGTAAGGTGCGGAGGAGCAGTCTGCCACCCAAGTAAAAAACCGTTTAATGCTTGCTGCCCTAAAGATCCTTGCACGCCATTTAGGTCGATAAATACTGCAACTTTAATATCGCTATTTTTGGTTAATCCTTCGCTTTGGCATCTGTGCGGAGGGAGCAATAAAACTGCAATAATGAATAAGAAAAAGAGCGGAAATTGTCTCATTAGGACTCCTTATGAATCAAAGCTTTGATATAAGAGAATTTGCGCTGTTTGTCTAACATTAAAAGACACTCCTATCAAGAGCGTCTATGGGTATTGCATATGCACCTTTCTAGGTATTGAAACCCATAAAGTCCTTCCTTCTAAATGAGTAACTACCACGCTGCATCCACAGTAATTGAAGCAGAAGACGGGCAATATTGGCAGCGACGATCTGCAGTAGTGACTTGAAGCTCAGGTTTGGAATGCCTGAAAGCTACGAGAGCCCCATCATTTGTTATTACGCACTTGTTCGACGACTTCACCGATCGCCTCGATCACGAGTTGCGGCTGTTCAGTTTGGATATAGTGTCCCGCATGTGTATTTGTAATTTGTTTGGCCTTCAGAACATTTGTCAATCGCTTCTGACCTAGAAGATGGGCCTGAAAGACGATAGGTCCGAAATTCACCGGGGTGTCAGGGGGTAAGATGCCTTGGGAGATCAGAGACTTAAAGTCGTACGTTTGGTCTGATGTGAGTATGATTGCCGGTAATGGTTGCGATGCAGGAGAGTCGCGAAGCTGCTCAAAGCTAGGCACGAAGTCTGTTTTCTCTTGGGTTGTGTATTTATCCAGATCCGGTGAATAGTGGCTATTGAGGCGGATCCATAGTGCCTGTTGATTTTGGGGTAAAGAGTCATACATAAACTCAGTAAGGGTATCTATAAGGACTATACCGGCAACTTCGTTGGAATAAGTATCCGCATACAGCCTTGCGATCAATCCTCCATAGGAGTGTCCCACTAAGATATAAGGGCCAGGCACCTTGGCTGCAGTCAGTAATTTATGAAGGTCAGCTACTGCGTTCTTGGGAGTGGTCGGCTGAGGCACTGAAGTAGAACGGCTAGATTCAATGTGGTTGCCTGTGATTTTAACTGTCCCTGGGCGATCATAGGAGCAGACTCGTGTGAACTGTGCGACTGCCGGGAATACGCTTAGACCTGATGCAGCCGTATTAGCTACAGTTTTCCAAATATCGGAGCGATCGGTACGTCCGGAGATAAGCACCACAGTAGGAGAGCCGGTCCCTTGACATTCCAGATACATTTTGCGCCCATCACCGATATCGACTAAACTAGAATAGCCCAAAGATTTTCCTTCTAAGTAAGAATTCTGTTTAGTTTCAGTGCCTGTGGCAAACATATGAGAAAATGTCATTGCGACTGTTAGTAGAAGAAGCCTAAGTTTTTGTTTCATGTTCTATGTGTCCCATTTCCTATCTTGTTATCTTGAACTAAATCACTTGTATACAAAAAAACTTTTATAGACTTTTCCTTGCTTCAGAAGAACTATTAAATTAAATAGGGTTTACTCCATTAATAAAGAATAATATTGGTTTCGAAAGAAGTCTATTAGAGTTGTTAAATGCATAAAAAGGCTTAAAAGATGGCTTTAGAACCCTTTCTGTCAGCTAAGTGGAAATATCTTGCGATGATCAATTATGAAATTGATCCCTCTATATTGACCCCGTTCATTCCACAAGGCACCCAGATTGATCTTTTGAATGGCAAAGCCTATGTCAGTCTTGTGGGATTTATGTTTCTTGATACTTTTATAAGAGGATTTCCCATTCCTTTTCACAGAGATTTCGAAGAAGTTAATTTACGTTTCTATGTCAAAAAGAATGATGACGGACGCCGCGGAGTAGTGTTTATTAAAGAGATTGTTCCTAGATGGGGGATTGCTTATATTGCGCGTCGTTTCTACAACGAAAAATATGTCGCTCTTCCGATGAAGCACCTCATAAATAAGCAAACAACACACATCTCCGTAGAGTATCAATGGGAATTCAAAGGGAAATGGCAGAAAATCGCCTTACAGTGTCAAGGAGAACCTCATCCTCTTATAAGTGGGTCTGAAGAGGAATTTATGTCCGAGCATTACTGGGGATATAGTGTTCAACGGGATGGAGGTACACTGGAATATCAAGTCGAACACCTACCTTGGCGTATTTGGAATGCTGAACTATGTGATGTAGCTGTTGATATGGAAAGTCTGTATGGTCCTGTTTTTGCTCCTTTTTTGGAAGAGAAACCTGCGTCCTCATTTTTGGCAGAAGGATCAGATGTCCTAGTTTATAAGGGAGAACGAGTTACAGTGGGCTGATTTAAGTATATAAAAATTAATTTAATTATGAGATTAAGAATGATGGACGATTTTTGGATTTTTTTAGTAATAGGCTTTTTAGCTCAGGTAATCGATGGGGCTTTAGGGATGGCTTATGGTGTTACTACGACAAGTTTTCTTCTTAGTTTTGGGTTTCCGCCTGTAACTGCAAGCGCTATTACTCACGCAGCGGAATGCATTACGACCGGTTTTTCAGCACTTGCACATCACCAACTGGGAAATGTAGATAAGTCTCTTTTTTTTAAATTACTAGTTCCGGGAATCATAGGAGCGATTTTAGGAGCTTTCATGTTAACGTATATTGATGGAAGTGTCATAAAACCGATTATTGCTGTTTATCTTCTAGTGATGGGATTTATCATCATCAGTAAGGCTTTTACAGTATTTCCCCCAGTGGCCGTCACGCATCATTTAATCCCGTTAGGTTTTGGAGGTGCGTTTATGGATGCAATAGGAGGGGGAGGATGGGGCCCCATTATCACCTCAACTCTGCTTGCCCGTGGTCTTGATGCAAGGACGACAATAGGAAGTGTGAATGCTTGTGAAGTTTTTATTGCAACCACAGTATCCATTACATTTTTTCTTAGTAATGTAATCATTGGCTGGCAGGTAATTGCTGCATTAGCTCTCGGCGGCGCTATTGCTTCGCCTTTCGGGGCATTGTTATGTAAATACATACCAGTTAAGGTGCTTTTACTAACTGTGGGTTTTTTAATTATTGGATTAAGTTCCCGCACTTTATGGTTAAGTTTACAAGGGTAGCTCGCCCTTTCTTTAAACTATGACTTGCAACTATCCATCGAGACATGTAATTAAATAATTCATAGATTAATTTTATATGACAGCGAGAGGTCTGGAAGAAATATGACAAATCATCTGACAGGGACAAGGAAAGAGTGGCTCGCAGCACGACTTAAGCTTCTTGCGGCGGAAAAAGAACTTACGAAGCGTAGCGACGAGTTGTCGCGGCAACGTCAAGAACTTCCTTGGGTTCAGGTCGACAAGGAATATCGATTCGAGACGGAGGACGGAAGTGTCTTATTGGCAGACCTCTTCAAAGGGCGCTCCCAGCTCCTGATTTACCACTTCATGTTCGCTCCTGAATATACTGACGGTTGCCCGTCTTGCTCATCGATTGCAGACGGATTCGAAGGCATTACTTGTCATCTGGCCAATCATGATGTAATGCTTTGGGCGGTGTCGCGGGCTCCCCTTATAAAGCTGCAGGGTTACAAACAAAGAATGGGATGGACTTTTCCCTGGGCCTCTTCCTTTGGAAGTGACTTCAATTATGATTTCACCGTTTCAATCACCGAGGAGCAACAGAACGAAGGCACTGTTGAATATAACTACCGTACAGAACCTGGGGCTAAAGTGGGTCAAGAGTTGCGTGGAAATGAAGGACCCGTAGCTGCTATGGCGGCAACGACCGGAACCGATGTCCCTACCTATATGCGCGAAAGGCCCGGCATGAGCGCTTTTGTGCTTGATAAGGGCATCGTTTACCATACTTATTCTACCTTTGCACGTGGTCTGGACGGTCTTTGGAATATGTACCAATGGCTCGACCGTGCGCCTAAGGGGCGCAACGAAAAAGGTTTTTGGTGGCGGCGCCACGATGAATATGATAAAAGCTGAACTCCCATTTTGTCCCTGAAGTTATGCAGAAGTGGTGTTCTCTAATGATGTTTTTCTTTCATTATAGACCATGCTTAATTCATCTACCCATGCACCAGGACTAGGATCTGATATAATATTGTGAAACTTGTGATTCAGGTCATCCAGATCAGAAGCGTCTCGAATAATGATGGAGGCGTTTTGAAACTCTTCAGATTCTAAGATTTTACGTTTTTGTATTTGTTTGTTAACTTGGCGTAATTTGTAGCTTAAATAATACCACGCAATGAAGAGGAGTATGGATAGAATAAATAAGCACGTTAAAAGGATGCGTAAAGAGGAGGGAAATTGTTCATCAGTAAGAGTTGGTAAGCTATACCAATCTCTAATAGAGTTATAGAAAAAGCTAAAAGGACTAAATATCAGACATAACATGAGATAAACAGTTCCAAATTTTCTATAAGCGCAGTGTATGCCGACATAAGTTGAGAGGGGCATAATAACAACTGCTGCTAATAGAATAACCATATAAGGCGAAGTAATTTCAATATCATTAATAAATCCCCAACATATAATCGATGTTAAAACAAATAGTGGAAGTAAGGCGTTACATATTGTGATGATTAACCATTGAAATCTTATTTTATTTTCATATTCTGTCATCTTTAAATCTCGTTTCATTCTTATAGATTGAACGTGATTATAGATAAATGTCAGTATTTTTTTCATTAATATTGATCAATAACAGGGCATAGATATATGAAATGGCGTCGTCAAAACAATAAACATTTACAAAAATGTTTGTTAATATATCGGATAATACTTATGCATAATGTAATAAACAACCATTGGAATCTTATTTTATTTAAAGATTATTGTTTTTTTATTCAAAAGGATTTTTGATATTTCTTTCTTTGGCTATATCAGCAAGCTGCTTATATTCAGCAAAGCGTGTTAAACCACAGCTTACTGGATCTGCAAGCTCCTGAGCTTGCTTAATGGTGTAGCCTTTGCAAAACGCTTGATATTTAGACACATAATAAAAGAATTCCAGTGCTTTTACGAATGACTCCTCGTCTTCATACTCTTCTTCTTTATTACGACATTTATCAAAATCAGGATGTCGGACATCGCCAAACGAATAGAATATAGAAAGAGGATTTTCTCGAAGATATTGTTGGGCAAGGTCTATTTGCTCATCTAAGGTCAGCATTTCCCAAGATTTATTGCCCATTTTAGTTTCTGAATAGCCTTCAAAAGCTGAATCTTTATAGGCTATGAATAAATTTAATCTTTCAGGGTCTATAATGGCTCTCAATGGTTTTGCAAGTGCGGTTTCTTCACCAATTACTGACTTGATTGAATTAATTACACAGAAATCAGGTGTATTAGCTGGAAAAAGAATTATTATTTCATAATACGCAAATATCATATGAATAATTCTGGAATGGTGCACTGAATTTTTATTAATAAAATCCTTAAGTTTTTCTCTTGCCGGTCCATTAGTCATTTTAAGACAATATTTCGTAGCTTTATCGCAAATCTGGTAAGTGAATGCTTCATAGTCGGAATGTGAGATAACTAACTGCGAAGTTTTCTGTTTAATTTCAGAATGAAGCTTTTCAAATTCTGAACTGTCTTCACTCTCAATTTTAATCTCTCTGATTTGATCTAGAGTTTTTTGAATTTCAACTAGGTTTGGCTGTCCCATATTATGGAAAGCGTTCTTAGTTACTTTATAGGCAAATAATGTTGCAACGATATAGGGTAGAGATGACAACGCTGAAGCGACCAGGCTATCCACAGCGCCTGGATTAGCATGGGCGCCGGTAAAAATGCAACCTGCGAGTAAGGCTATCGCCAAGACTCCGGGAACCGAATTGAATGCACAAACCGCAACGACACGTACCCAAAAAGCTACTTCAATAGCATTACTGAAACGATCTGTGAGGTTAGAAAGCTGATATAAAATGGGATATTTATAATTTGTTGCGATATGCGTTAAACGAAAAGCAGTGCCTGCTGTGAATAAAATCAGAGGAGATATATCGATAAAGCTTAAGCGCTTGAGAAGGGTGGTTGGTACAGGCAGGGCTGCTGCAGCTACAGTGTTAGCTGATTTATAGAAAAATGCACCGATACGCGCCGCAAAAGCATGCAGATTAGAGTTTGAGGTTAGATGGAATGATGCGACGCAGATCGTCTTACTAATAAATGTGCTGCAAGTTCCTTTTATCCACGATAAACGTGGCGATGTAATAACATCTCTCACTGTATTTTCCGAATACGCCCTTACAGCATGACAATGCAAAGGAGACTCTTTTGAAAGAAAATCCTGATACTGGTTCGGATGACACCATAATTGTTCTGGAAGCCAAACCTTGATTTTATTAGGTGATGTTAACGAGCAAGCAAAATGAAAAGCTTGAATAGGAAGAGTTTTTATTGTTTCAAACATAAAGGTTCTCTAATTGCATTAAAAGTTACTATAGTAAATTTTTTTATTCAAGATGTCAAGATTATTCGAATTACTAAGCTGATTGGAGATATAAAAAGCTAATTGAAGTTAAGCTGAAGATTGCAGAAACTTGCAAACCGATTCTCGAGTTCAATGGAGTATAGAGACTCAGCCAGAATTCCCATTTTAAATAGGAATTTTGGTATTAATATTTGTTGTTTTGTCTAAACGTAATTATAGACAATTGTCAGCATTTATTCATTAAATATTGATCAAGGATATGACATAGATATATGAAATCGCGTCTTCAAAATAATTAATATTATTCCAAATGCATATTAATATGTAAATTACGGAATATGCTTATGCATAATGTTATAAACAACCATACTATTGTTAAAAATGATTTTTGATATTTCTTTCTTTGGCTATATCAGCAAGCTGCTGAGCTTACTTTTTTGGTGTAGCCTTTGCAAATGCTTGATATCTAGATATATAAGTAGAAGAATTCCAGTGCTCTTGTTTATTAGTTATTTTCCTGAAGATTAGCTAAACGATCTTTGATCTGGAGTATCCAAGGATGTTCCGGAAAGTTTGATTTTTCTTTTTCTGCATATTCCAAAGCTTTTTTGCAAGTGTCAATGGCCGATGTCATCTCACCTTGATGTACATACACTTCTACCATTTCTTTATAGGCAACGGACAGCTCGCAATGCATCAGTCTTTCCATACTTCTTGAATTTTTCCTTTGTAAAAGAGCTTCAAGATGACCTATCGTTGTTTTAAAAGCGTTCAATGCATCGTCGGGCCTCCCCGCTAAAAGTAAATAACGGCCCATCCTGATCGACATCTGTTCGACACGAAATTCTTTATCAAAGGACCCATAACGAGCTTGCTTTGTCAATTCAATAGCTTCAAACAAAGCATCAATCGCACGATCTTGTTTTCCTATTTTAGATAAGGCTTTAGACCTCTCATAATGAACAGAAGACATTAACATACCGATCTGATCGGAGGGAGCATAGGTCTTTTCAATCTCTTCGTAAATCTCAAGAGCTTCATTCGGCCTTTCCAGTCGTGTTAAAATGGTCCCTTTTTTCAATAAAGCCCAGCCTCGTTCATAATCGGTCAGATTTTGACTCAGAAATTGATCTACTAATGTCAAAGCTTCTTCGAATTTCTCCAAGAAATGCAAAACGTTGACTTGATCCAGGCCTGTAACTGAATGCAATCTTTCCACTTTTTGGTCGTTTTCTTCCAGGCGTTCTGAATACACACCTGAACAGTGCATAAGGCAAACAGCAAAAAAACAAACTAATAGTTTTATCATAATAATTAATACCTAAGTAAATTAAATGAGGTAATTATACTCTGGAACTTGGACAAAGTTTAGGTTGGCCTAGATTTGTCCAACGAAAAGGTTAAAAATATATCACAGACGTGAATAAGTCAATTTCATCTTCTCAAAAACTTCCCAGCAAGCCACGTAGGAGGGCTTAGCTTTTTTAAATGACAATGATGAAAAAACTGTTTCTTACTTTTATAGATGATCCCATAATTCGGCCATCCAGTTAAGGAGAGGGCCTTTTCCGCCCATTATGTCTTAATGTACTGTAGAGGCGTTCTGCCTCCCTCTTTTTGAAGCTAAACTACGAAACGAGTTTGTTTAGTGAATCGGCAAATCGCTTAATGTCTTTGAGTCCGAACACTGCTGGTCCGCTAGTAAATGAACCCGCATCGCGTAGTTCTTTCATAAAATCGCGCATCGATAAAATTGAACCAATCGTATTTTCATTATAAATTTCACCACGTGGATTGAGTGCTATCGCTTTTTTTTTCAAGACTTTCGCTGCCAGTGGAATATCAGCTGTGATGACAATATCGTGAATTTCGACCTGATCAACAATATGTTGGTCGGCTGCATCGAATCCTTTATCTACAACAATTAGTTTTATCAAAGTGCTCTGTGGTATAACTTGATAGGAGTTTGCCACAAGGATAACACTTATATTCCAGCGACGACTTGTCTTGAAAATTATTTCTTTAACCGCTTTTGGGCAAGCATCACCATCTACCCATATTGTATTAGGCTTATGTTTAGGCATCTTTTTAATCTCACATTTAACATGGGTGATAAATTTATTGCATAACCAAAGGTAATATCAAGAACTAATAGAGAAATCTGAAAATATTTAAAAAATGCATCTATAAGAAATTTTTGATATAGGTAGATAATCTAGTATCT
Organism: Parachlamydiales bacterium; assembly: GCA_041671045.1. Taxonomy (NCBI): domain Bacteria; kingdom Pseudomonadati; phylum Chlamydiota; class Chlamydiia; order Parachlamydiales; species Parachlamydiales bacterium. Next base: position 58,799 of record JBAZCF010000010.1, on the reverse strand, counting down.
AATTCATTCGACGAGTGGATCAAACAAGCTTGAATGAGGAAGCTAAGCCCTAGCTTCTCATTCCCGAACCAAAGGAGATTTTACTATGAAAAATGATGATCCAAAACCAACTACAAATGATGCCGGGATTCCAGTCTCGAGTGAAGAGTATTCTCTCTCAGTCGGACCCGATGGACCCATCTTACTGCAAGATCACTATCTTATCGAGCAGATGGCTAATTTTAACCGAGAGAAAATTCCCGAACGTCAACCACATGCAAAAGGATCTGGAGCTTTTGGTCACTTCGAGGTAACTAAAGACATAAGTGCCTATACCAAGGCGGCAGTATTTCAACCCGGTAAAAAAACTGACACGTTGATTCGATTCTCAACAGTTGCCGGGGAACAAGGAAGCCCTGATACCTGGCGCGATCCGCGTGGCTTCGCTTTGAAGTTCTATACAAGCGAGGGCGTCTACGATATGGTTGGAAACAATACTCCGGTATTTTTCGTTCGTGATCCCATGAAGTTCCAACACTTTATCCGCTCTCAAAAACGCCGTGCAGACAACGGCTTGCGCGACCATGATATGCAATGGGACTTCTGGACACTTTCACCTGAATCCGCACACCAAGTGACAGTGCTGATGGGAGACCGCGGGATTCCGAAGACATGGCGGAATATGAATGGTTATTCAAGCCATGCCTATATGTGGGTTAATGCAAAAGGAGAGCGCTTCTTTGTAAAGTATCATTTCAAGACCGATCAGGGGATTGACTTCCTGACCCAGGAAGAAGCCGATCGTTTAGCCGGTATTGACGGAGACTTTCATCGTCGCGACCTATTTGATGCTATTAAGCGGGGTGATTATCCTAGCTGGACTCTGAGTGTGCAGATTATGCCTTTTGAGGAGGCGGCAACTTATCGGCTCAATCCGTTCGATCTGACTAAGGTTTGGCCTCATAGTGACTACCCTCTGCACGAAGTTGGCCGGCTGACGCTTGACCGTAACCCCACCGATTTCCACACAGAGATTGAGCAGGCGGCATTCGAGCCGAACAATATGGTGCCAGGGATAGGTCCCAGTCCGGACAAAATGCTCCTCGCTCGTCTCTTTTCCTATGCAGATGCCCATCGCGCTCGTTTGGGAGTAAACTACAAGCAGATACCAGTTAACCAGCCAAAGGTCCCAGTCCACAGTTATAGCAAGGACGGGGCGATGCGGATCCAGAACGTTTCCGATCCGGTATACGCTCCAAACTCAAAGGGAGGGCCCAAAGCCGACGGCCAAGATTATCCCCAGGTAGAAGTGTGGAATGCAAGTGGTGAGTTCGTGCGTGCTGCTTATACTCTGCGAAAGGATGATGACGACTGGGGGCAAGCAGGCAACCTTGTGCGCAATGTTATGGACGATGCACAGCGTGAACGGCTTGTCTCAAATGTTGTCGGACATCTTAAGAATGGCGTGTCAGAGCCGGTTCTGCAGCGAGCGTTCGAGTACTGGCACAACATAGACAAGGATATCGGTGAACGAATCCAAAAGGGAGTAAAAAGCAACTGATTGGTTCTTCAAGAAAAAGAGGTTGAAAAAGGGTGGAGCCTGTGCTCCTGTGATTCATATAAAATGAAAGAAGCCGCGTGTAAAATGAAAGAAGCCGCGTGCAATTCATCAATAAAAAAATCGCAGGATCAAGGCTCCGCTTCATTGTTAGCGTCCCGTGAATATACGTGAAAGCTTTGAAGGGCTTAGCGGGATTGTAGAGGAGTGGTTAAAAGCTCGTTTACAAATCACCTGCCCGTTTAATAATTCTCTGCCAAAAGATGGGTTCGTTTCCGGGTTACTAATGTTGTGACGAAGTGCACGCATGAGTGCATCATAAAAAAATGGCAGTTACTGCTCTCGCTGTAACTGCCTATATCTCAAAGACTCCAGTTACTTGGTACACTTCGAACTTTTGATTGGCTCACCTTCTCTCAAGAATTTTCAACTCTCTCGAAATTAATAGCTAAAAATTCACTTGAAAACAATGTATCACGAAAGATGCAGAAATAAGGCTATTTGGAGAAGAGGCGTTGGAATCTATGAAACCGCCAATGAAAATAACTTAAAGCTCTGGCTGGGAGAGTCTATGCTTGCCCATTGGTGAAAACTTTTTATTTGACATCTTGACATGTTTTCTTGAAACGTGATATTATTAATATTGAAACGAGAGGATTAAATTCTTGTTTAAGGAGAATAATATATGTCAATCTTTAGTCAGAAGTCGCTCAATCAAGCTCTTAGTGAATTAGGAAAGCTTCTTTTAGATAAAAAGCAACATTATGAAATTGTTGTGATTGGAGGGGGAGGGCTACTTTTGCTTGGACTAATTACTCGTCCTACAAGAGATCTTGACTTGGTCGCTTGCATCGATAAAGGGCAATTCGTTACAGCCAAACCACTTCCACAACCTCTTACTCAAGCTATCAAAGAAGTAGGGGCAGCCTTTGGTTTTGCAGAAGATTGGATAAATAATGGGCCCTGGCAGTTATATGAGATGGGGCTGCCTATCGGGTTTCAAACGCGCTGGCATACAACACAGTACGGAGCGCTTACAGTTCATTTAGCAGGTAGATTTGATCAAATCTGCTTTAAGTTGTATGCAGCTGTTGATCAAGGTATCGACAGCAAGCATTTTGCTGATCTTAAGTTGTTGAAGCCTAGCAAAAAAGAACTGGAAGAAGCAGAAAAGTGGTGCAAAACTCACGATGTTTCTGAATGTTTTGCTGAGCTGATGTTAGGTATTAAAGCAGAGCTAGGAGGTTAGAATGAGTTCATTGATTGAACGAGTTGATAAGGCTTTAGCTGATCTTGCTTGGAGTCTTTGGTCTGGGTTGGGAGTAGCGGGAGTAGATCAGCAACATAAAAACTGCCTCATTGCGCTTGAAGAGCTTATCATACTTACAGCTGTAGTCGCAGAATCGGATCCGCGCTTAAGGGATGAGGCGCTAGATTGGTGTTCTAAATATCACCATTTTGTTTCTGTTAGCCGTTTACGAACGTTAGTGAATGGATTAGGAGAGCAGGTTTTTGAGTCATTTTCATTGTTTGCAGCGACATTAAATTCGATCGCTCAAACAAGATGGCCTGTCTTTACAGAAGTATCCCCATTGCGTGTTCCCTTGAGTGGAAAATCAACGCTTCCTTCTTGTGAAGCGCCAGCGCTTCTAACCTTGCGTTTAAGAGCCATGTTTGGGGTGGGAATTAGAGCTGATCTACTTGCTTTCTGTTTAACGCGAGGTGCAAATAACTTTACTGCAATAGACACCGTAAAAATAGGGTACAATAAGCGGAGCTTAGCCGAAGTACTGGAAAGTTTTGTTCAATCAGGGCTGTTGACAAGTTCAATGATGGGAAACAGACGCGTATATACTCTATCGAAGCAGAATGAATTACATGTTTTAATGGGAAATCTACCAAAAATAGCACCCGATTGGCATAGTATTCTAGAAGTTATTATTGCTTTACGAACTATTCTGCGAGAGTCCCAGAGTTTTTCGGTTTCATCAAAAGTTATTGTTTCGCGAAATGTTTTAAAACAATTGGAAAACTATTTAAAAATACTCGGCCTTTCGTCACCCCCTATTTCTGATGACCTCGACGAATATTGGGATTCCTTTTGTCAATGGTTCTTGAATACATTAAGAGAAGTTGGTCAGAGTAATTTTTGGGGTAGTTTCCATGTGGACAGCGTCGAAAATACAGAGAGACAAGTCTGTAGTCTCATGCAACATTTGTATGTTGTACAGGATTGTATAGATGGTCTTGAATTTACAATGAACTTTGCTTTGGAATATCCTCATAAGCATGAAAAGGTGTTTAAAGAGAATTATGGTTATGCCATTAATTTTCTTACCGATCTCGTGAAATCAGTCGAAGGCCTGTTTAAATTTCCTGCTTATTTATTATCAGATATAAAACTCCTAGAGATTCTGCATCGATTTGAGTGGAAGGATTTTCCGATTATACGAGAAGATATCAATAAATTTTTCGCAGTTAAAATGATTTCTAACTCCAGTTATGCCTTAAGGCAATACCAAGATCTTGTGCAAATCTTAAACAAATTTCATAGTTTTATGTTTAGATTCACAGAACAATTGAAAAAATTTTATTTCTATAACACAGATGTCCACTTATTAACTTTATCGCCCAGTCAGAAAAGGCGTCATGAAATAATGAATTTGTTTTCAACGGAGGAGGAATAAAGTCATCTTGCTTCTTTGCGGTGGCGATAAAGGCTCCAAGATAGGGACATCGTTAAAGCAAAGGAGTATTTGAAGGATTATCAATCAAGGGAGATAGGTCATGGCAAGAAGTAAAAAATATCAAGAGTTTCTGCTCGAGCATTTAGCTGATCACGATGAAGCTGTCGCGTACCTAAACGCAGCTTTAGAAGAAAGCGTAAAAGGTGCCGAAGAGTCTCAACAGCATTTCTTGATCGCCCTTCGAAACGTTGCAGAAGCGCAGGGTGGAGTTAGCGCATTAGCTAAAAAAGCTCATGTTGGTCGTGAAAGACTCTACAAAACGCTTTCTGGTGCTGGCAATCCTAAATGGCATACTCTTGTTTCTTTGTGTGTGGCGATGGGACTGAATTTAAGACTTTCATAAGTATCAAAAAATAAAGAGTAAATAGATCGTGAGCTTAATTTCCAAGATAAATGAAATAAAAAATACTGAACAAATGAATTGCCCTCATTGTGCTGTCAAAGCTTTATTTAACTTTTCTCCTCCAAAAGAAACTCGAAATATTGAAATCAGAGATGCTTTTTGTCAGGGTTGTGGAGAAGTAATAGTGCAGATTAGAAAAGTTAATTCTGAACTAATTCCAAGGGGCGCTTTAGGAGGTTTAACTAACTCAAAGAGTTATGAGAAATGGCAAATGGCATGGCCAAAGGAACAGGTTATATGTATTGACGAGAGAGTTCCTATAGAGATCAGGAAAGACCTCAATAGTGCTAATACATTGATTGATATTTCACCAGATGCGGCAGCCGGTCTTGCAAGAAGAGCGCTTGAAAGAATCCTAAAAAAATACCTAAAGTTAAAGGGAAGAGATCTTGATGCTTTAATTACCGCTTCAGAAGATCTTTTACATCCCAGGATTTTTGGAATACTGGATGCTGTTCGAAAGACAGGAAATTTTGGTGCTCATCTGAAAGAAGACGCTGATACTGAAGAACTTTTCTTTGTTGAAAATGATGAAGCTCGCTTAGCTGTAAGGGCTGTTGTGGATTTGGCTTTAGATTGGTTTGTGGAAAATGTGAAAGCTCAAGAGTTTTTGCAGCAAATAACAAATAAGACTGAACGGACAAGAAAAATTAAAACGTCAAATTAAGAATACTTCTGTACTTAAGGATCTTTTTTTTCAATGAGTGACCATAATTCAATTACTTGTTTTTTTATGGCTATATTGACATGACGCACGCTGGGCTTTAAATTTGGACTTGCTTCCGTAAGTATCCTAAGAACTTCATTTTTAAGCAGTTTTTGAGGAGCGATTAACTGAATTTCTTCTGCTAAATATTCCTCCACTTCAATATTTGATGGGGATGTCATAAGAAATTTCACATGTAAAGTCTTATATCCAAATTTAGTCTTTGATACTTTCTTGACTTGAGCGGGACCATTGGGAGTGGCAACAAAATCACCAACAGCAATTTTTGGTTTTGTTCTAAGATTGAATAGAAGCACCGGATATGCATTTTTTTTAATAGCATTAGAGATTTTTTTAATAGCACCTTTTACATTGTGTATTCTCAAAAGATCTTTTACGGTAGAAATGACATGGAGACATAGAACACATACACCCTGAATTGCGTGAGAAAAGTCTTTCAAGTCAACGTTTGTTTCGTCAATAATTCTCTTGGAATGCAATAGTTCACTAGGTTTTCCAAATGAATTTCGATAACTTAAAAGTAGAGCTTTTTCATGTTTTTTTGCTTGTAATAATATTTTCTTAAAACATTCCTTTTCATCGCTCAACTTACATTGGATTTTTTGAGTTAATTTTTCTTTGTTGGCGTACCAGCACTTGATTGGGTCTAATTGTATTGCTTGCTGCTCTGCACTTTGTTGAAGCAGGTGAATGTCTTGCGCGAGTGCTTTATTGTTACACCCCCAAAAGTCAATGCGGTCGTTGAGTTCTTTTTTTTTTCTAGCAAGCTCATGAAGGCAGTTGTAATGGCTGTAATAATTTTTATTATTTGCTTTCCTGAAACCTATCAGATCTATCAAGATCTCAATTAGTTTGCGTCTCCAAATCGAGAGTTCGTCAATTTTCGTTTGTAAAATTTTATTGTTAAGCTGTTTGTCGCTTTCAATTGGTGGTGGAGTATTGATATTGTCGACTAAAAATGAGTTGGCAAACATAACACCAAAAACGGCTTTATCAACTTCATTAAGGACATTATGTAAGTAATATTTGCGTGGGTCGTTTGCATTAGAAACACTAACAGTATAAGAGCTATCGTCGATTCCTAAAGCTCTACGAAGTTCATAGCTACCCTGCATCACTAATTCATAAATGTGTGGATGCTCAGCTTGCTTTTCAGTCATTTCAAATTTGCCCTCAACAATGATTTGTCTATCATTAAAGTCTGTATATTTTCTTTGATCCATCTAAAAAGATGTTCAGTGGCTCTTACATCATCCTCATTGTAGTTGATGATGTCATCCATAATTGATTTCTCGCCGGTCGCAAGCCACTGATCATACCAGAACACACTTTGACCGCCACCAGCTTTTTGATGACGCCATTTAAAATTGAGAAAGGGGGATTTGGCAATGTCTTTTATTGAATAGAAGTGGAGAGGGAATATGATGGATTTCTCAACAACTTGTTGTAGGTCTACAAGCTTGTCTTGAAATCTTTTCAAAAGAGGAGAACCGTCATAAAGCTCTGATAACTTTTCAAGGTGCGTTTTTTCGTAGTTGGCATAGTGATACACAGTGTATTCTTCCGGCAGAAGTTTCACCCAATTGACGAATGCATCCCACATTGCTTTTTCATCTTCAGGGCGATCAGCCAGAAAGTAAAGAAAGTATCTGTCTTCAGCTTTATAAAAGCGCACGTTTTCAGGAAGCGCATATTGGCCTGTGGGATCACCGCTAACCCAAAAACCAAAGATGTAATCGACATCTAAAAGAGGATTCCCTTCTATATCAAAATACAGCTTTAAGGGCGTGTCGGGGAGATGATCGAAATCGCCAATAAGAAGAACTTTATTATCGATTAAAGATTGAGCTTGCAATTGTGCTTTTTGGAGTCTTTCAGGTGATGCGTAGGACACTTTTGGCAATTCGGCAATATTCGTGGTTACCATGTCCTCCAGAGTTTTAATCCCCATCTTTTGCAAGCTACTAAGACTTCTACTATCAAGTTTGTAGATGAGGGAGATATCTCGGCTAGCTTGAGCTTCCTCTAAAGCGTATTACAGCTGCAACAACTCAAAACGGACTTGCAAAAAGATTTGGACACGAGAAGAACAGCTTCTTGCTCCACTTCTAGAATATTTTGATAAGATTCGTCTAACCGATGCTCAAATAGAAAGTGTTGTGGCTTCTTTGAAGCAATCGTATGCCCATGAGCAAGAATTTTTTAAGCATTCACAAGAAGCTTTACGAAAAGAGTTAGATCAAATCCAAAGCCGACTTTCCAAGTTAATCGACATGCATTTAGATGGGTTAATGGATTCCGGAACTTATCATCTTAAATTGGAAGAGTATAAGAAACGTCAGAGGGAAATCACAGGCGAAATGAAGGCTCATGTCAACGCAGATGAGACTTGTTTGATTACGGCGAAGACAGTGTTAGATTTGGCTAAACGGGCGAAAGAGATCTTTATAAGTTCGAAGATGCCTGAAAAACAGCAATTGTTGAATTTCGTCTTTTCGAACTTAAAATTGGATGGAAAAAAGCTGTTAGTGACATTGCGAGAGCCGTTTTTGACCCTATGTGAAATGTCACATCAACCAGCGAATCTCCAGTTACTGGCCACACTTCGAACTTTTGATTGGCTCACCTTCTCTCAAGAACTTTCAACCCTATCTTTATTAAATGTTTAAAAATTGTTGAAAATCGTGTATTTAATAATATGTCACGTATGTCCATTAATACTGGATATACAATACCATTTATATTAATATGAGGTATCCAATGAGGAAAGAACGATGGGTACTTTTGGAGTTATTAGAGGGAAAATTAAAACAGAAGAATTTGATTACGAAGGCTTGATGCAAACATTGCGGAGCTATAAAAAACCGCGAGATGCTGTTACTCGGTTTTTACGTGATGGGTCGATTATACGAGTAAAAAAAGGGCTTTATGTTTTCGGTGAAAATTATCGTAGAGGGGTTATTTGCAAGGAATCCATTGCCAACCTAATCTATGGTCCGTCTTATATTTCTTTAGAATATGCCTTGTCTTATTATGGATTAATTCCAGAACGTGTAGAGCAAATTACTAGTATGACTCCATTAAGGAGCAAAACATTCCAAACGCCTGTGGGAGTATTTACCTATGTTCATTTACTCCCTCGAAAAGTTGCGGTCGGTGTCACTGTTGTAGAGGCTGACTCGCAACACCAATTCTTAATCGCGACCCCGGAAAAAGCGCTTGCCGACAGGATATCGTTTCACAAGAATCTGACCTCCACGCGGGATGTATACTCATTCGTATGCGAGGGACTTAGAATTGAAGAAGATATGCTAGCTAAATTGCAAATTCCCTTGCTCAAGAAAATCGAAGAAATTTACCAGAATCCGGCAGTTACCCACTTGATTCAGCTTGTTAAGGAGCTCTCATGATATCAGAAGCCATTCTAAGACGACTAGAAAGCTATAAATGCTCATCTCACCAAGAATATGAAGCTGCTCTACTTGAAATTATTCAAGAAATTGCATTACTGGGGCTCTGGAGGTCAAAATTTTTTGAAAAAGCAGTCTTTTGCGGTGGAACTGCTTTGCGAATTCTCTATGGGTTAGATCGTTTTAGCGAAGATCTTGACTTTTCTCTTTTATTAAAAGCACCCAATTTTGAAATGAAGACTTACCACCAAAGTGTAGTTCGTGAATTGCAATCCCTTGGGTTTGATGTCATAGTTGAGGAAAAAAAGAAGACAACTGAATCCGCCGTGCAATCTGCTTTTATTAAAGCCAATACGAGAGAACATTTTTTACGCATTGGGCTTTCTACAGAAGATCAAAAAAGGATGCATTCTAATAAAGTTCTTAAAGTAAAATTTGAAGTAGATATGGATCCTCCTCTAAAGTTTAACATTAACTATCGGCCACTCACATTTCCAGGACCATTTTCGGTTGCTACGATGACTCTTCCCGATCTTTTTGCGGGTAAAATGCATGCGCTACTTTTCCGTGAATACAAAGGATGGGTCAAAGGGCGGGATTGGTATGATTTTCTGTGGTTTCTAGGACAGAAGATTCCTTTAGGACTTACCCATCTTGAGGAGAGAATGCGACAAGCCGGGCATCTTCCAAATGACCATCAATTAACTGAACAAAGATTAAAAACGCTTTTAGATGATCGGATTAGACAATTGGATGTCGCATCGGCTGCAGCTGATGTTCGTCGTTTCATTAAGGATCAATGGAAGATCGAGCAATGGTCTCAAGATTATTTTCTTGAAAGTGCAACTCATCTCTTGACGACGACTTAGGGATGCTTTTATGAAGTTTGATTACTGGTCTTGTTCAAAATTTGCCGATTGGCTTCGCGGCACTCCTAAAATTCATTCAGGAACTGCTGAAGTAATGGAATGTTTTGAGAAAGAATGCATTTTTGAAAAAATCAGCTAAGCAAAGAGGGCAAGAAAAACTTCTAGCACTTTTAAAGGAAAAACTTTCGGCTAATTCAACTTAATCGGCATCCCCACCATTTCCGTCATTACTGCCTCTGCTATACTGGCTATCACTCCCGCATTCCATGTCAGACCTAGTGGTCTTTTATTACACACAGTTGTGATTGCTTGTTTATCGCGGAAGCGATAAGAGTAGTTAGCCCCGCGTGAAACAGAAGGCCGTCAAGCCTGACGTGTAACGTGGGGTATTATGTGATCAAAATAACATGAGCTGCGGTAGCAGCGAAACATTTCATCCAAAAACAAATCGTTCGTCGAAATTAATTTTTTGCAGAGTCAGAAATTTTTTGTATTCTTCTTCAAAAGATATTTTTTTATCGCCAGTTTTTGTCCTCAACTGCACCGCCAGTGCATCATTGGTAGCTATGCAAAAGCAGCACTCAGATTTACGCATTAATTCGAATCAAAGTACATTTTATATTGTTCACAGGTTATGCATTGAAATAAGTAACCAGTACAAGAACCTTCCCTTCGAAGAGAAGAAATTAAGAATTCTTTTTGATCAGATGTTTTTTCCACGGGTTGGAATGTTGGGGCTCCTTTAAAACTATAAGTGATTTCACCAATTTCCAATTGAGGATAAAGTGTCTGAATTTCCGCCCAGCCAACTCTACCAATATATTTACAGGGGAGATTGCAATGGGTAAGCCACACATCGCCCTGCCATGCTATAAAAGAGGGTGTGTTTTTTCTTAGTTCGTCAATTGCTTGGTGATTTTCAATCGTTTCTTCATTGGCAATCTCAGCACGATTTACATTCACCTTAAATTTTTTTGCAGCTTTTCCATTTGAAACACACCATGGGCAAACGACCTTTTCTTCCTCATCCTTAGTTAAAATCGGGTTCTTAAGGAGATATCCTAGGCTTTTTTTACAGCAATCACACGGTTCGCTTGTGTTTTCAATTTCATTGTTTAATTCAGCGAAGGCGTAATATTTAAATACTGGGATTGGATCGAGCGTAGCTTCAGCAACTTCCATCTCTTCGCGCTTAGCCCCTTTTTCTATAAGCCACTGACAAAGCGTTCGGTCGCGATTGAGGGTTGCAAAATAGATAGGAGTTAGTTTTTTTTTATCTCCAAAATTTACATTAGCACTGGAATCGATCAAGAATTTTGCAATATCCTGTTGCTGATTTTTTATCGCTATTATCAATGGAGTTTCTTTGGCCTTATTGGGTTGGTCAATGTCTACACCCATTGACACTAGTAGTCTCACAAGTTCAAGATTTTGGTTTTGGCATGCGAACAGTAAAGATGAATTTCCTTTTTTATCAGATTTAAGAGCATCTGCACCGTGCTCAATCAACAGTTTTGCGGTGTCCAAAAGTCCATTTTTACAAGCGTAAAGGAAAGGGGTTATACCACTGCTATCCCCAAGATTACAATTAGCTTTATAGGTTAAGAGTGTTTCTATAATCCCTTTGGAGGCATTGGCTCGTACGGCTCTACTTAAGAGTGATTCTCCGTTAGAATCAAGTTCATTTGGATCGAGATGAAACTCCAAAAATAATTTCACAAAAGGCAAAATTTTCGTTTCATGGCCATCATGCAGCGAGTAGCGAAAAAATGGATGGAGCATTTGTTTCTCGGGTTTAACTCCAGCTTGGAGAAGGGTTCTACAAGTGGATAGGCTTTCTTTCTCCATAGCTAAACTCAAAGCCGATCTACCATCCTTATTAATGATAAATTGATCTGCACCTTGGGATAAAAGGAAGTGGACGATAGCTTCGTGTCCGTTTTCAGCAGCATATATGAGCGCCGTATTTCCATGTGAATCCGCGTCATTAATGTCAAGGTTAGGTTCCATGCCAATAAGAGCTTGTAAGATGGCTAAATGCCGCATCTCAGAGCTTTTACGCAAAATATAATGTTTATCTTGTAGGTCGAGATCGCGCAGATTCTGCAGAAGTTCCGGTTCAATTATTGCATTTGGCAATTGATCTCTCATGAAATTTACAATTTTTTGATATAACATCATATTTAACCAATCCATTAATATAGCTAGTATTATCTAACAATTTAATATCCCGATATTGCGACACAATATTTCTAGCAACATTTGAAACAGCGTTTTGACACAACCCGTCCAACTGGATACCTGCCATGCCCGAAAGTCATGATGTCCTTTGTGCTAAAGTGCTGTTGGGTTAAGGACGATGCGGGGGTGTATACTGGATAAGGTTCTTCCAAGCTACGGTGAGTGTCACGCCGGGTTGTTCTCGGCCATTTCGATTTTTGATCATTCGTGAGTTACATATCAATGATAAAAGAAGGGAATGGGTGAATAGATTAAGAAAAGGATTTTGTTCAATGAATTCACCCGCAGTAAAATAATCTATCCCAGAACTTTGCTCCCAACGGCAACTCTTTAACCTTCTTGCCAAGCAAAATCTGCAAGTCCAGAGAAATTTTTGTGTACCCAAAGAGAAGACGAAGCTTTTAGGTCTCTGATAAAATGCGAAAATTTATCAATATTGGATAGTTCAATGAGTAGGTGTACGTGATCGGACATTCCGCCGATTTCTAAAAGGCGTCCATTATGGTTTGTAACGATTGATCCAAGATATGGATAAAGGCGAGTTTGAAGCCTCTTTAGTAATTAGTGGACGTCGTTGTTTTGTAGACCAAATGAGATGGAAAAAATGTACTCTGTAAGAATGTGTCATGGTTTTCTTGTTATGCTGCTTCCGCAGCAAATTTTATTTGACTGTCTCAATCCCCACGTTCCACGCCAGGCCTGACGGCCTTCTGCTTCACGCGGGGCTAACACTTACCATCGCTACCGCGATTGTCTATATTCATAGATTTGCTAGTAATCGAGCGAATGAATGGGGACACATGTGAAGTCCATGAAATCACATCAAAAAAAAAGCAGTTACGGCTCTCGCTGTAACTGCCTGTATCTCATAGACTCCAGCTAGTGGGTACACTTCGAACTTTTGACTGGCTCAGCTTCTCCCAAGAGTTACCCAGAATGCTTTTTTGAAAAAATCAGCTAAGCAAAGAGGGCAAGAAAAACTTCTAGCACTTTTAAAGGAAAAACTTTCGGCTAATTCAACTTAATCGGCATCCCCACCATTTCCGTCATTACTGCCTCTGCTATACTGGCTATCACTCCCGCATTCCACGTCAGACCTAGTGCTCTTTTATTACACACAGTTGTGATTGCTTGTTTATCGCGGAAGCGATAAGAGTAGTTAGCCCCGCGTGAAACAGAAGGCCGTTAGGCCTGACGTGTAACGTGGGGTATTATGTGATCAAAACAACATGAGCTGCGGTAGCAGCGAAACATTTCATCCAAAAACAAATCGTTCGTCGAAATTGATTTTTTGCAGAGTCAGAAATTTTTTGTATTCTTCTTCAAAAGATATTTTTTTATGATGTTCGTCCTGGTTTTGAATATATTTTTTTTACTTGATCAAGAGAGGAATAACTTACGGAAAATGAGCCGTAACCTTCTTGCCAAGCAAAATCTGCAAGTCCAGAGAAATTTTTGTGTACCCAAAGAGAAGACGAAGCTTTTAGGTCTCTGATAAAATGCGAAAATTTATCAATGTTGGATAGTTCAATGAGTAGGTGTACGTGATCGGACATTCCGCCGATTTCTAAAAGGCGTCCATTATGGTTTGTAGCGATTGATCCAAGATATGGATAAAGGCGAGTTTGAAGCTCTTTAGTAATTAGTGGACGTCGTTGTTTTGTAGACCAAATGAGATGAAAAAAATGTACTCTGTAAGAATGTGTCATGGTTTTCTTGTTATACTGCTTCCGCAGCAAATTTTATTTGACTGTCTCAATCCCCACGTTCCACGCCAGGCCTGACGGCCTTCTGTTTCACGCGAGGCTAACACTTACCATCGCTACCGCGATTGTCTATATTCATAGATTTGCTAGTAATCGAGCGAATGAATGGGGACACATGTGAAGTCCATGAAATCACATCAAAAAAAAAGGCAGTTACTGCTCTCGCTGTAACTGCCTATATCTCAAAGTCTCCGGAAGTAGGATTCGAACCTACGACCAACGGATTAACAGTCCGCTGCTCTACCGCTGAGCTATTCCGGAATGAATAACATAGCGCTACTATAGCTTCCCTAGGGAATTTACGTAAATGGAATTCATTTCTTACATAAGGAAGGTTGTCTAAGTCTCTATTTAATAGTAATTTAAGGTTAATTAAATCTACGGCGTAAACGCACTGTTTTCAGAAAGCTTTACTCTAGCAAGGAATCTTTTGGTATGTTAAGCTTTTGTAAAGATTATTGAATCAGGCAACTATGGCAGTGTATCTGATGCCGTATAAAATCAAGGCCTGTGGCATGAGCCACAAAGGACTAGTCCGACAGAATAACGAAGATGTTTGGGAAATCGTCTCAAGTTCTCGCTTTTATGTCGTCGCCGATGGTATGGGCGGCCACCAAGCTGGAGAAGTTGCTGCGAGAGAAGCCGTAAGAACCCTCTGTCGCGTCATAGAAGAGAAGAAGCACCAGTATGGCTCCAGTATGTCCGGCATACGGCGCGAACTGCGTCATGGGATAGAGCTTGCCAACTACCACGTCTATAAAATGGGAAAAAATAATCCCGATTTAAAGGGGATGGGAACGACGCTTTGTTGCATCTACATCAATGAAAATGGTATCATCTACGGTAACGTGGGCGATAGCCGCATCTACAGATTCCGCGACGGAGCTTTAGAACAGTTAACACGCGATGACTCGCTACTGCGCGAGCTATTAGACCAAGGCCAGCTTGCCGAATACCAATCTTCCGACTTCCTATACAAGAATATCATCACGAAAGCGATTGGAGCAGAGCCTAGCGTAGAACCGAATGTCCATTCTGCAGATATTCAGGAAGGGGACTTCTATCTTATGTGTACCGACGGGTTAACCGATATGCTGACTGACGAATCGATTGCACAGATTATTGCCCATATGAAAACCCCAGAGGAAGGGGTTGAACAGTTGATTAATGAGGCTATTTCGCACGGAGGATACGATAACATCACAGTGGTGATGTTGGCTGTACAAAAGGAAGATGAAAGATAAGATTTATTTAGATAACAATTCGACAACATTTTGCGATCCTCAAGTTATTGAAGCCGTCGCAGCCTACTTATCGTCCGGCGCAGGAAATCCTTCCAGTGTACATTCTGCTGGACAACAAGCCAAAGGCTTATTCTTAGAAGCTCAAAGAAAGCTAGGGTCCTTCATAAAATGCAAACCATCCTCTATCATATTTACTTCAGGTGGAACGGAAGCGATCAACCATTGCCTGAGAGGGTTTTGTGCGAATCAAGAAAAAGGGCATATCCTGTCAACAAACGTTGAGCATGCTGCCGTAGACGGAACTTTAAACTACTTATCCTGCAAGGGATGGGATGTGGAGAAGCTTTCCGTAGGAACATTCGGCGCAATCACCCCGGCTCAGATCGAAGCTGCCATCAAGCCTTCCACAAAGCTTATCTCTGTTATTGCCGCAAACAATGAAACGGGGGTGATCACAGACATTTCTTCCATAGCTGCTATAGCTGAGAAACATAACATCCCTGTGTTCTTTGATGGTGTGGCATGGCTTGGCAAACTGCCGGTGCCTCAGCTGTCGGGTAAAATAATGTGGAGTTTCAGCGGGCATAAGATTTTCGCTCCTGCAGGCATTGGCATAGCAGTCGTAACACCTGGAATCAAGTTAGAATCCCTTTTAAAAGGTGGACATCAACAACAAGGGCGGCGTGCTGGTACAGAAAATATGGCCGGTATTGTAGCAGTGTCTAAAGCTGTGGAATGTATAGAAGGTGATTTTGAAACTGCTTGCTTACGTATGAGAACCCTTAGAGATAAATTCGAATTACAGATTCAGACAAATCTAAAGAATGTCCTGGTTAATGGGGAAGGCCTACGTTTGTGCAATACTTCCAATCTTGCCTTTATGGGTGTAGACGGGGAATCGCTGCTTTACCAACTAGACCAGCAAGGCATTGCTGCTAGTATGGGGTCAGCTTGCAGTGCTGGCACATTAGAACCCTCAAGAATCCTATTAAATATGGGTTACGACCGTTCAAGGGTATTGTCCTCCATTAGGTTTTCACTTTCAAGAATGACCACAGAGCTTGAAATTCATCAGGCATGTGAAATTATCATTGCACAGGTGAACAGAGCCCGCAAGATTTAGCATGAACATTACCCTAAATGATGCTGGATATAGCAATCGTTCTAACACCCAGTAGAGTCGTAGATTTCACCGTAAGTTTATAGGGGCCGATGATGACGCTGTCACTTACATTCGGATGTTGCCCTACTTCTTGGATTATTAGCTGCTCTAGCGTTAACGTTTCATCTTCATCTAATGAGATTCCATAGCGATTTTTAAACTCTTTAACGGTGATAGAGCCGTCCAAAGTTTTCTCGTGAAGAAGGAATGCTTGCTTATACTGCTTGACATTTTTGACTTGACGTTGTCCCCCGAAGGCATGCTGAATAAGAGCTGAAAATGTTAGATACCCCACGGTTTTACCACCCTCGCCAAGGATGAATGCAATCCTCTGATTGTTTCTTCTAAACTGCTGGATGATATCCCCTATAGAGGTATTTAAGGTGATGAACCACGGAGGCTGCGCATACTGTGAAACACGATGGTTTTCTGGAGCGCGCACCACGTCGCGGGCATGAAGTATCCCTACAATGTTATTAGGACGACGGTGGTAGATGGGGAAGTAATTTTGGGGACTCTTGCGAAGAAAATTCCTAAGCTGCGTGATTGTTGCATCTGAGGGAAGCATGTTAGCAGGCTGCAAAGGCTGCATAAGGTCTTTGGCCGAAAATGTATGCAAATTAAATAGAGCTGAAGCCACGTTATTCAGTTCATGTGAGTCGGATCCTTCCGAGGGGGCAACTTCCTGCCCTTCAACCATTTTCAGAAGCTCGTCTTTTCCCATAAGCAATTCATGTGAATGGGATTTGCTTCCCAAGAGCTTATCTACAAAATTGGTAAGGAACTCAATCGACCATGTGATGGGAAATAATATTTTAGCCGAAAGGTAAAGTAGCGGTGCTCCTAAAAGAGCCACATGCTCGGAAAATTTACGGGCCGCAAACATGGGGGCTAGCTCGCCAATGACGACAACAAGGATCACTTGTGTTAAGGGTGCAAGGTCCGGATCCAGGCCTAAGCTAGAGTAGAATTCGCGCGCGCATTCAGATCCTACGAAAGTAGCGACATTCACTCCGATAAGCGTCGTGCTAAAGAGCCAAGATGGATTATTTAAGAGCTTCTGCAAAAGCTGAGCACGCCAGCTTCCATTGATGGCATAGAATTGCAAACGGGCTTTGTTGACGGATACACAGGCCATTTCGACCATAGAATAAAACGCTAAGGCTAAAACCGTGAATAGGTTAAAGATCATCCACCCCACTGCAGAGTCCATTATTTAGATCCTTTAGGTTTTTGCGGTGAATTTTTCTTCTGGATAAGAACCCTCTCTATTTTGCGGGGTAAGACTGCAATGACTTGAAAAAGCAAACCATCTTTCTCATATTTTGTTCCGGGAGCCGGAAAGCCATCTAACTGTTCGATAAGCCACCCACCCACAGTTACAACATTATCGCTTTCAAGGTCAGTATCAAAAATTTCATTCAACTCATCCAATTCAAGCCTACCACTAGCAATAATTTCATTTTTTCCGGCTTTTGAATACAAAGCCTTTTGATCACGTGAATCTGTCACGCTGCCGATGACTACTTCTGCAAGGTCCTCTAATGTGATCAAGCCTGTAAGATTGCCGTACTCATCGACAACTAAGGAAAACTGCTCATTCTCTCTAAAAAACCTTTTGATCAGTAACCTTGCAGGTGTCTGCTCAGGTATGAAAATGGGCTTCTGCAAGACTTTAACAATATCTTTCCCTTCATGGAATTTCGTTTGGCCAACAAAATATGCATTAGCGCTCAATATGCCTAAGATGTTGTCCAGATACTTATCACATACGGGAATACGGGTGCATTTTTCGTCCGCGAAAAGATGGGTCAACTTGGAAAGAGGAGTATGGATATCATAATAGAGTATCTCATCTTTAGGTCGCATAATATCTGAAATGTCTGCATCGAGGAGATCAACATACCCTTGCACAAGCTCAATTTCTTGATCGGTCAAAATTTTTTGCTGATGTGCTGTTTTTAAGGCATGCTCTACTTCTTCTTTGGTGATGCCGGGCTCTTTGCGTAAAAAGAAAAATAGAAGCCTAGAAATGGGTGATGTGATGGCTATAGTCCAACGGCGTACAGGGGATAGCAAGTTTTGCAGAAAATTGATGGAAGGGGCAACTGCCTGGGCAATAGTAATGTTATAGTGTAACGAGACATACTTAGGGATAATCTCGCCTAACAACAATGTTAACACTAAAGGAAATCCCACTTTAAAAGTCCAGCCGGGAGTAAAACGGAAGATGTGTGAAGCAATGTTCTGAATAAGGATATTGACCAAGGTATTCAATATGAATATCGTCACTAGCAAATCACGGGGGGAATTCAAAAGCTCCGCTACCCTGCGTTGGCGGCTATCCGTGGATTGGGAGAAGGTGTGAACTTTTAACTCGGGTAATGAAAAAAGCGCAACTTCTGATCCGGAAAAGTATGCTGAAGCTAAAGTAAGAAGGAGGAGCAATAATACAAACGTAAGCGTTTCCATCTACTTATCAGTCTCTTTAGTAATAAGCACCTTTGTCGTACCTTCTGGGATTAATCCTAAATAGTTTATCAATGTCCATTCTATCAACTGAGGATTATCCTGATGTTGAATAAGTAAATTTAACTTTTTTTGCCTTTGCCTGACTTCAGCTATCTGTGTTTGTAGCATTTCATAACGCTGAATGTACACATGCTTTTCCTCTACCAGACGCAAATGCCCATACCAATAGACTACCGCAATGGTCAGTGTACTAATCCACACCCAACTGTATGCTAACGCTGCTCTTATATAATGCATGATAACTTTTATCTGGAAAGATAGCAGAATGATCACTACTTGAAAAGATTTTGGAGCACACGTCTTCACGTGCACTCCAAAAAGCTGCTAGTTTACTATTGTAGGTCCATAGGAATATTCGAAAGTAACCTGAGCACCTTCAGTTGTCAACGCAGTGATCGGCAGGAATGTCTGCGAATCGCCGTTGACGCTGTTAGTTACAGTGGCAGTTCCTAATGTTGAACCCAATAAGGATATAGGGGACTCTACTAGGAATACAATCTCATACGTTCCAATCACTGCAGGCGCAGGGATAGTGATGGCCTGCGGTGCACCTAAGATCGATAAATCGAACACAGTTGTGGTCAATATCTGCTGGTCTGGAGTGACAATAACACCTCTCCATGAACCGGTTAATAAAGGCACAACTAAGTTAGGTGTGAACGTAAATGTTAGCGATGCAGGACCTGTAGGGAACTCTAAAACTCCCGGAGGACCTTGCACACCCGGAGCTCCAGTAGGACCTTGTGCGCCTATAGGACCTTGTGCACCGATAGGGCCTTGAGGGCCAGCAATACCTTGAGGACCTTGAGTGCCTGTTGGGCCTATTGAGCCTGGAGCACCTGCAGCACCAGTTGCACCCGCTGATCCAGGAGGACCTGCAGCACCAGTTGCGCCTGCTGATCCAGGAGGACCTGCAGCACCCGTAGGACCTGCAGCACCAGGATCACCTGCTGGGCCTTGAACACCAGGAGCACCACTAGGACCTGCTATACCTTGAGAACCTTGGGCTCCGGCAGCTCCAGTAGGACCTGCTGCGCCTTGAGGACCTGCAGGACCTGGAGGACCGGCAGCGCCATCGCCACCGCCGCCGCCGCCGCCACCGCCAGTTGTTCCGTTATTGGAACCGCCAGTTGTGCCAGTCACACCGTCGCCGCTGCTTGCAGTGCCGCTGCCGACGTTCATATTAATTTCATTTTTTACACCCTTAGAATGGTGGGATCCGCTGGATAGACCAACGCCTGCAGCAACTGCTAAAACACCTACTAGAAGATAAGTCAGAGGGCCGCAAGACCAGCTGCTAGAACAGGTATTTTCTGTAGGATAGTATGTGGGCGCGGGATAATAGACATAATCAACATTTTCGGTACAAGCTGGTACTTCATTTTCGCAGATGGTTGCATTAGCGTGAAGGGCATTCACGGGCAACCACGCAGAATGAGTTAAAGCTAGTGCCGTTAGAAAGTATACAACTCTTTTTACAGCATTTTGCAGTATCATAAAACTCTACTCCTAGGTTGTTTAAAATATTTTTTGGATTATATTTTAAAGACAATATTTTACAATTAGAAAACAAAAAACTTGTCAAAACTGCAGTGAATATGTAGTGTAGTCGTTTAAAACAAGGGGGTTACAATGAAAAAAAATGTGCTAAGTTTTTTTATAGCTTCGTTTTTTGTCTGCTTCGGTTTACATGCGCATTGCCAAATGCCTTGCGGAATTTATCATGACGACATGGTTTATGATCAGATCGATCAGTATGTTGAAACTATGGTGAAGGCTGTCGCTAAGATAAAAGACACAAAGACAACGACACCGGAAAATCGTAATGAATACGTTCGTTGGATCATGACGAAAGATAGGTTATCAGACCAAACAGCTAATTTGATTACGACTTTTTTTCTGATGCAAAAGATAAAGCCCGATGAGGAAGAAACTCCGAAGAAAGTTGTTAGCGCTCATAAATTACTCTTTCAAATTGTTTGTATTAAACAAACTGTGGATTTCAAATCAGTCAGTGATTTTGCGGAAGAATGGGAAAAATTCAAGCTGATGTTCCATATCCAAGGGTACGAATGCGCCATGGAGAAAAAGAACCTCAAGATCTGGGATGAAAAACGTAAAGAGTACGAGGAAAAAGCTAAAACTGAACAAGGCAGCGTGCATTCCAATGGAAATTCTAAGAATGAATCAGCTAAAACTCCTGTCAGCGCGAATTCCAAGGCAGTCCCAAACGGGAAATAGCATAGCGTAAAGTTACCCATGGGTGGCGTACGAAAAATTTTATGAATTGAGCGTACGTCACACCTTCTAAAGGTTTATATAGAGTTTCAGCGTGGTTTTCCAGAGTATCCCTCAACCAAAAGCCATGAATAAAAAAGAAAGCCGAAGGTAGTTTATCTACAGGGAAATAAGCTGCCTGACGCGCCTCTTCTGTTGGACGGGCGATCCCGCTTACGGGTATGCATTCAAAGAGATAAGTCTCTTTTCCCATCTTGTTTAAAGGTGCATATTTTGCTGCAAGCCGCACCACTGAGACATGAACACCTGCTTCTTCCAATGTTTCTCTGACTGCTGCGTCGGAAGGATTTTCACCTTCATCTACTCCTCCACCGGGAAGGACCCAAACAGGTGTATCGCGTCTTTGTACAAGCAGGACCTGCTTTCTATCGGAGGTTAAAACAACTGCTATGGCAGCGCAACTTGGCATAATGGGGATAATTTACTCTTATCAATAGGTTGTATCGATTCTATTATCCCGGCTTGATGGAAGGCAAGACCTAATACTTCCGCGGGCTTCATCCCTGCTTCACGTAATGAAGCGATGCCTGTAGATTTTAATCGTTTGCTGAGCTTTTGACCTTGGGAATCTAGAATCAAAGGATGATGGAAGAATAGGGGAACCTCAACGGAACCTAGTTTATCTCTTAAATAATTTTGACGTGCTGTGCAGGATAAAAGGTCAACACCTCTAATAATTACATTTATTTTGTCATAAATATCATCTACTACAACAGCAAAGTTATAGGTGTAATTCTGCATTCTATCGACTAAAAGCATGTCCCCGCATTGCATTGAGGGGTTTTGAATACACTTCCCCTGGATTCCATCCATAAAGACAAGTTCTTTAGAAGGCATGACCATGCGCACTAGACCTGACTGAAAATTTTCTGTTCTGCATAACCCGTCATAGTATAGCTCTTCGTTTTTAGATGACAATGCGTTCGTACGGGAAAGGATTTCTGCTCGCGAACAATGACAGTGATAGGTTTCTCCAGTAAGATTCAGCTCAGCTAAGGCTTTTTTATATCTTTCAGTTCTAAAGCTCTGGCGATAAAGGTGTTCCTTTCCTTTAGTTTGAATATCATCCCAATTATTCGGGAGTAAACCTAGCCATTCAATGTCCTTAAGGATACTTTCCACATATTCTTCTTTGCATCGTTCTTTATCATGGTCTTCAATACGCAGTAATACCTTGGCATTTTGTTTTTCGGCTATTCCATAAACAAAAGCCATAGATAATATATGCCCAAGATGCAGATGTCCTGTTGGACTAGGGGCGAAACGTGTGATATTTTCTGAATTTAGATGCATAAATTAAGCGATTCTTTACGAAAAACCTATTATCACCCTGCACATTATTTGATGAAAAGTGTATTATTCAATTCCAATCAAATCAGAATTAGGAGCTAAACCGTGAAAACTATCGTCCAATGGTTGATGATGAAAACTTTAGGGTTTATGTTATGGTTTCGCTACAGAATTAAAATTGAAGGTGCCGAACACCTTAATAAACAAACGTTAAAAAATCCCGGGGGTGTTCTCTTCCTGCCTAACCACCCCTCCTATTTTATTGATCCCGTCCTCGTTCCCCTCACTGTTTTTAAAACATATCCAATCCGCCCCATGATCGTGGAATATATGTACTATCTTCCCGGCATACACTGGATCATGCGTTTTCTAAATTCGCTTCCCGTACCTAACTTTCAGACAAGTAGCAATAGCCTTAAAAAGAAGAAAACTGAAAAGGTTTTTGATGAAGTCGTCGATGGTTTGAGAAGAGGGGAGAATTTTCTTATTTATCCAGCCGGTAAAGTTAAATACACCCAGAAAGAAGTTGTGGGCGGCGCATCAGGAATCCAAAAGATTCTTAGCGAGGCTCCTGAAACTAACATCGTTTTAGTACGTATCAAAGGTCTATGGGGGAGCAGTTTTTCCCGAGCCATTCTTTCTAAAGCACCTTCTCTTGGCGAGAAGTTCTTATGGGGATTGAAAATCATCTTTAAAAACCTGATTTTCTTCACTCCTCGTAGAGAGATTATTGTCAGCTTCGAACCCGCACCTGCAGATTTCCCTCGCCTAGCATCCAGGCTGGAACTCAACCGTTACCTTGAAAACTGGTACAATCAACCGGACGGTCTTTCAACAACCAAAGAACTTCTACCCGGTGATTCCTTAAACTTAGTCTCCTACAGTATGTGGGGTGAGCAATACCTTCCCTTGCACGTTCAAGCGCAAGATAACGTTTTAAAAAATGAGGATATTAAAATCCCTCCTGCCGTACGACAAAAAATATATCAGAAATTAGGACAGCTTGCTGAGGTTGACCCCTCCACTATTAAAAGTGATATGGCACTAGATGCTGACCTTGGCATGGATTCGATCGACATGGCTGAATTAGCGGCATTCCTCCAAGACGAATACGAATTAGGCGTAATCCCCACAGCACAAATGACTTCAGTTAACAAACTTTTGGCTATCGCTGCTAAAACAGTAGTATTACAAGATGAAAACCAGGATGAGGAACAAAACCTTAAAAAGTGGTTTACACCGATTCCTCATCAGTTGACCACAATACACGCTGGTGAGACCATTCATGAAGTATTTCTAAGCGTTTGCGATAAACTTAAAAACCGTCCCGCTGTTGCTGATGACATGGCCGGAATTCTTACTTATAAACAACTTAAGATGCGTGTTTTATTAGTCGCAGACTATATACGCAAACAGCCAGGAAACACCATTGGTATATTGCTGCCCGCTAGCGTAGGCGCGACTATCCTTATTCTAGCAACCTTGCTGGCAGGAAAAATTCCTATTATGATCAACTGGACAGTAGGGCCCCGCCATTTAGAGGCTGTTGTTAAACTTTCAGGTGTCAAAAAGGTTTTGACTTCCTGGGCATTCCTGGACAGGTTGGATAACGTCAATCTCGACGGGGTTGAAGAACTTCTGGTAATGATGGAAGATGTGCGCCGCACACTCAGCCTCAAAGATAAGCTGTTAGCTACACTCAGAAGTAAATACTCTGTAAATTCGATATTGAAAACATTTAACTCTCCTCGCTCAGGCGATGATCAGGCTGTATTACTATTTACAAGCGGAACAGAAAGCCTTCCCAAAGGCGTCCCTTTATCACACACTAATATCTTAGCAAACCAACGGGCTGCTGCGGAATTAGTAGAACTCTATTCCGACGATGTCATGTATGGAATATTGCCGCCTTTCCATGCCTTTGGCTTTACTGTCAGCACATTGATGGCATTATTAGCGGGTATCCGCGTAGCATTCCATCCCAACCCGACAGAAGGCAAAAAATTAGCAAAAGGGATGCAGAAATACGGCGTGACCTTACTTTGCGGCGCTCCTACGTTCTTGAAAGGTATTGTGCGTTCTGCCCAACCCGGACAGATCGAGACGTTAAGGCTCTGCGTAACAGGTGCAGAAAAAGCGCCTCCAGAACTCTTTGACCTCTTTGGTCAGCACGGCAAACGTGAAAATATCGTTGAAGGTTACGGGATCACCGAGTGCGCGCCCGTTCTTACATTCAATCCACCGCGTGAACCTCATATTGGTGTAGGAAGGCCTCTTCCCGGCATTGACCTGTTGATTGTGCATCCTGAGACGTATGCTCCGGTGGCTAAAGGCGAGCAAGGTTTAATCCTAGCACGCGGGCCTAATATCTTTAAGGGATATTTGAATCCCGGTATCTCTTCTCCATTTGTCACTGTGGACGACAAGGAATGGTATAAGACAGGGGACTTGGGTTACTTAGATCCAAGTAACTATCTAATTATCGCTGGCCGCCAGAAACGTTTTATCAAGGTGGGTGGAGAAATGGTCAGCCTTTCTGCAATCGAAGAATCTATCCTGCATATGATTCTTGAAAAAGAATCCCATTCAGGTGAAGAAGGCCCTCTCGCTGCCGTTTGTGCCAAAGAACAACCAGGTGAGAAACCGCGGATATATCTCTTCACCAGAGTGAATCTGACCCAGGAAGAAGCAAACCAATATTTACGCAAATCCGGTTTCAGTAATCTGGTAAGGCTTTCGCAAGTAATCCAAATGGAAGAAATACCTATCATGGGTACAGGTAAAATTAATTACCGCTTACTTGAGGGTGAACATTTACCTAAAATCGAAAAACTAGAAACGACAGCATAAAAATGACACTGAAGCAACTGCATTTCTATAATACTGAAACAAGGCAGAAAGAGCTGTTTTCAACGCTTGTGCCAGGACAAGTGAAAATGTATACTTGTGGGCCCACCGTCTACAATTATGCACATATCGGAAACTTCAGAGCTTATGTGTTTGAAGATGTACTGCGCAGAACGTTGAAGTATTTCGGCTATAGCGTAAATCAAGTCATGAATTTGACAGACGTAGACGATAAGACGATTCGCGGAGCCATTGCTCAAAACTGCACGCTGGACGAATATGTCCAGCCATTTATCAGGGCATTTTTTGAAGACCTTGCAGCTTTGAAGATTGATAAAGTGGAGCACTATCCCGCAGCCACACAGTATATCCCGCAAATGATAGAGATGATCCAGAAATTGATGGATAAGGGCATGGCTTACAAAGGCGGGGACGGCAGTATCTATTTTCCGATTAAGCAATTTGCACGCTACGGCTGCCTATCTCATCTAAAATTGGATGAATTGCAAGCAGGCGCATCGCAACGTGTCTCTTCGGATGAATATGACAAGGATCACCTAGCTGACTTTGTTTTATGGAAACACTACGATGCAGAAAGAGACGGACAGATCTTCTGGGATAGTCCTTTTGGTCCCGGCCGTCCAGGATGGCACTTAGAATGCTCTACAATGGCAATGCAGATTTTAGGCGATACTTTAGATATCCATTGCGGCGGCATAGATAATATGTTTCCCCACCACGAAAATGAGATAGCCCAATCCGAAGCATGCTCCGGTAAGGTCTTTACTAAATTGTGGATGCACTGTGAACACCTTCTTGTCGAAAATAAGAAGATGTCGAAGAGCGCCGGTAATTTCTATACCCTGCGAGACCTTTTAGAAAAGGGCTACAGTGGTACTGAAGTACGTTATATGCTTTTGCACACCCATTATAAATCGCAATTGAATTTCACTTTGCCCGGTTTGGATGGTGCGCGTTCTTCCATAGCACGTCTGAATGCCTTCGTTCGTCGCTTGATCGATATTGCACATATCGATAACCCCAAAGCTGTCAAAGGACAGCTTGACCAATTGTTGGAGAGAGCTAAAACAGATTTTGAAAATTCGCTTGCCGATGATTTAAATATGTCTGCAGCCTTGGGTGCTTTATATGAATTTGTCAGGGAAGGTAACACGGCCTTAGACACATGCACTATTCATCCCGATGAAGCCAGAGCTGCGATTGAAGCTTTTAAAAAATTTGACCAGGTTTTGAATGTTATTGAGTTTGCAGAGTCTGATAATATTCCAATGAACTTGCAACAATTGTTGGATGAACGTAAGGAAGTCCGTGCCCAGAAGAACTGGAAACGTTCCGATGAGATCAGGGATGAAATCGCCGCAAACGGTTATAATATTGAAGATACCCCATTAGGGGCGCGGCTTGTGAAAAAGGAGTAATAGATGAGCAAAGGCGGATTAACAGAAGACGAGAAATTTATTATCGCTCTGTATGAAATGACACAACAACAAGCTGATCCTGAGGAACCTTTAGATGCCTATATTGTTGGGCAATCTATCGGCATGCAAACTCGCAGGGTAGATGCCATTAGTACGCAATTGATGCGCACAAACTTTCTTAAACGCCAGGATAAACACTTCGTTTACCTGACAACCAATGGCGTGAATCTCGCGAAGCAATTGCTCGAGAATATTTAGTATTTAGGCAGGATTAGGTATCGTTCTTAGTCCTGCCGAGTCAGAGCTTTCTTTTTTTACTAATCTGCACTTTTCGAATCTAATAAGCTAGCATATCTCCTCTCCAGGGAAAAGGTGCCATCACTATTTTCAGCATAATATCCGTGTATATAAGGATATTCGTTTCTACCTGCACTAGGAAATATGAGAACAAATTCACCAGCTTTAGGTACGGGAATTCCTATTAACCATTCCATAAAGCTCAAGGGTTCAAATTGCCAACGTGTGCCGTCGGATAAATTCATAATATAATCCTCGTCCACTGAAACAACTGTTGGTAATTGCGTAATTTGTTCTGGTGGAATTGAATAACGGGCAATAATACTGTTTTTCCCCCAAGTGCCACCTAGAGTGTTATTATGTAATCCATCTGAAGAATAATCAAACATCAGGACTCTAATAAAAATGACTTCATCCCCAGGTTTCCAAGTTGTTAACACACGATAATAACCATCTTTATTAGGATTAACTTTCCAAGTAAGTCCATTCGTGAGTTTAATTTCCTTGCCATTATCATTAATTTCACTGATGTGCATTGCATATTGAGACGGAATACTTTGCTCTTCTTGTGCATAGAGAGATGTGCTAAACGCGGGGATAGATGAGCTCATAAAAAATAGCAGCAACGTATATAAATAAGTTCTCATGATGATTCTCCTGATAACTAAACCAAAATTTGCAAGAATTATGCCAAAAAAGAAGAGATTATACGTCCACTCATTCGGACATTAAGAAGTCTATTGTTATATCGGGATAGTTATAAGAAAAACGGGTCCCCTCAAGGGGACCCGTGAATATGAAGATGCAGCGCGGACTTTTAGTAGTCCATGCCTGCGTGAGAATGAGCAGCAGCAGGCTTTTCTTCCGGCAACTCAGTGACGGTCGCTTCTGTTGTCAACAGCAATCCCGCGATGGAGACAGCGTTTTCAATGGCGCAACGTGCTACTTTAGTGGGGTCGAGAATACCGGCTTCTACCATATCAACGTATTTATTGTTAAGAGCATCGTAACCCATGTTCTGTGACTTGGAGCCATCATCGGTAACTTTCTTAACGACTAGTACGCCTTCTTCACCTGCGTTGTCAGCGATTTGTCTTAATGGTGCGCGCAAAGATAATGCAATGATCTGTGCCCCTGTCTTCTGATCACCTTCAAGAGACTTGATCAGATTCTCAACTTCAGGAATACAACGGATGAAGGCTGTACCGCCGCCAGGAAGAATGCCTTCTTCGATAGCTGCGCGTGTTGCATGCTGGGCATCGTCAAAACGGTCTTTACGTTCTTTCATAGCTGTTTCAGTATGCGCTCCAACGGAAATTACTGCTACGCCGCCAGAAAGTTTTGCTAAACGCTCTTGCAGTTTTTCGCGATCGTAGTCGGATTCGCTTTCATCAATCTGACGCTTAAGCTGTGCGCTGCGGTCTTGGATCTTTTCTTTGCTTCCAGCACCTTCAACGATCGTTGTTTCATCTTTGTTGATGACGATCTTCTTAGCACGGCCTAACATCTCTAATGTTGTCGCATCAAGCTTCATTCCGAGTTCTTCGGTAATAACTTGGCCACCTGTGATGATAGCGATATCTTCCAATATAGCTTTACGACGGTCGCCAAAGC
This sequence comes from Parachlamydiales bacterium, assembly GCA_041671045.1. Lineage (NCBI taxonomy): Bacteria > Pseudomonadati > Chlamydiota > Chlamydiia > Parachlamydiales > Parachlamydiales bacterium. The sequence continues at coordinate 30,376 of JBAZCF010000010.1, read as the reverse complement.
CTGGAGCTTTAACTGCGCAAACTTTTAGGCCGGCACGGATACGGTTGACAACGAGTGTAGCAAGGGCTTCACCTTCAACATCTTCAGCAATGATAAGCAAAGGACGGCCTGTTTCTGCAACTGCTTGCAGAATGGGGATAATGTCTTTGACTGCGCCGATTTTTTTGTCGTAGATGAGGATATAGCAATCTTCGTATTCTACTTGCTGTTGCTGCGGGTTGGTGACGAAGTATACGGAAAGGTATCCGCGGTCAAAATTCATCCCTTTAACAACTTTAAGTGTTGTTTCGAAGCCTTTACCTTCTTCGATTGTCAATGTACCGTCTTTACCGACTTTCTCGATTGCGTCGGCAATGATTTTACCCATTTCAGCATCGTTATTTGCGGAGATAGTGGCGACTTGGGCGATTTCGTTTTGTTTTGTTACAGGCTTGCTTAGGCTGCGCAGTTTATTAACGATAACTTCAAGGGCTTTTTCCATCCCTTTCTTGAGATCGTTAGGATTTGCACCGGCTGTGACGTTACGTAGACCTTCAGTAAAGATAGCTTCTGCAAGAACTGTTGCTGTAGTGGTACCGTCGCCGGCTTTATCGGCAGTTTTGCTGGCGACTTCTTTTACCATTTTAGCGCCCATGTTCTCGTCACGGTTTTCGAGTTCGATCTCTTTAGCTACTGTGACGCCGTCTTTTGTGATGTGAGGTGAGCCATAGGCTTTGTCGATGAGGACGTTGCGGCCTTTAGGACCTAGGGTGACTTTCACTGCATCGGCAAGTGTCTTGATCCCTTTTAGGAGGAGTTGACGTGCTTCCTGCTTAAATTTGATGTCTTTTGCTGCCATAGTGTTACTCCTAATTATTCGATAATAGCAATGATGTCATCGGCGCGTAGGATTACGTACTCTACGTCGTCGAGATTGATTTCTTGGCCTGAGTATTTTTCGAGCAGGATGATGTCGCCTATTTTAACAGGCATAGGGATAAGTTGTCCGTTTTTGTCTAGTTTGCCTTTGCCTACAGCAACGACTTCCGCTTGTTCTTGTTTCTTCTTGGCTGAGTCTGGGAGCAGGATGCCGCCTACGGACTCTTCTTTTTCCAAGCGTTTAACGAGAACGCGGTTTCCCAAAGGTTGGAGTTTAGTTTTGTTTTTTGATGCTGAGCAGCATCCGGAGTGTGTAGTTGACATAGAGTTTCTCCTAATTAAGGTCTGTTTTATTGCTGTGAGAGTAAGTTTAGCGAGGGTGACTATTTTTCGCAAGAAAATTAGCACCCGCTTATTTAAAGTGCTAAACTGTGCATTTCTTTCGCTAATTGATCCACTAATGAACCAAAATGAGCGATTGCTGAGGCGACCGCAGTCGGTTGGCGCATGTCTACTCCTGCTTTCGCTAGGATATCTATAGGATAAGCACTGCTGCCGGCCTTTAGGAATCCTAGGTAATCTTCCCTTTCCTTATCGCCGCCTTTGATGACCCTTTGATAGAGGGCTAGGGCTGCGCTAATGCCGGTGGCATATTGGTATACGTAGAAGTTGTAGTAGAAGTGGGGGATGCGCGCCCATTCAAAAGCTGCTTCTTCATCAATGATCACATCATTGCCAAAATAGAATGCGTTCAATTCCCTGTATTTTTCCTTCAAATATCCAGGCGTCAGAGGAATATTTTTCTCGGCACTATCATGGATAAATAGTTCAAATTCAGCGAACATCGTTTGGCGGAATAAAGTGGAGCGAATGTCTTCAATTTTTTCGTTGATGAGGTAGAATTTTTGCTCTTTGGTCTTGGCGTGCTCTAACATAACTTGAGTTAAGAGCTGCTCGTTGAAGGTGGATGCGACTTCTGCGACAAAGATAGTGTAGTCGCTGTAGTGGTAAGGTTGGTTTGCATGGCTTAGGTAGCTGTGCATGCTATGCCCAGCTTCATGGGCCAATGTAAAGGCATCGCGTAGAATATTCTTATAGTTCATTAGAATAAAGGGGCAGCTATCATAGCAGCCGCTGGAGTATCCACCGGAGCGTTTGTTTTTATTTTCGTAGCGGTCTACCCAACGTTCGTCTTTTAGGCCCTTGCGTAATATGTTTTGATATTCGCTTCCCAGAGGCTTCACAGACTCTATGACGAGTTCTTCAGCTTCTTTATAAGGGATTTTGAAATCCATGTCTTTGCAGAGAGGCACATACATATCGTACAGGTGGAGTTGTCCGACATTCATGATATCTTTGCGGAGGGCTATATAGCGATGGAGAGTGCCGATGTTGTCTCTGACTGCTTTGATTAGGGAGTGGTAGACGCTAGTGTCAATGTTTTTTGGAAATAGGGCAGCATCCAAGCAGGAAGGGTATTTGTGGGTACGCGCATTAAAGATATGCGATTGGACAGTGCCGTTAAGTAGCTCTGCAATAGTGTTTTGATAGTCACGGTATTTTCCTTGCAGTGTGAGAAAGCTGTTTTTTCTAAGCTCCCTGTCTTGTGATCTAAGGTAGATCCCGTAGGTAGCGTGAGTGAGTGGCTGTTCATTGCCTTCTTTGTCTTGGATATTTCCAAACACAAAATCGGCATCATTGATGGCGCTAAAAGCTTTTTGTGTGGACTGAAGGCTTTTCCCGGCGAGCGAAAGTAACTCTTCTTTATCAGCAGAAAGTGTATGTTCTTTTAGGCGGAAGATTTGCTCAAGATAGAAGTGGTAGTCTTTTAGTTCTGCAGAATGGAGATAGTTTTGTTGTGTTTCAGCAGGGAGTTCAAGAAGTTCCGGTTCAATCCAGGCGATTTGGCTCATCAGCTCGTAATAGATACTCATAATCATTTGATAAGCTGTTTTATTCTTATCATCAGCTATATCTTCATCATGGCGTAGGTGGGCATAAGTATAGAGCTTGTGGATCTCTCTTGTGAGTGAAAAGAGTGTCTCTAATGCTTTTTTAACAGTAGCAGTGCCTTCATTCAGCTTTCCGCGGAATGCTTGCAATTGGGGCCAAGTATTGTTTTTGCTTTGTTCCTTGAATGTATTGTAGGCTTTTTCCCAGCTTTCCATTGAGGGGTATAGAGATTCGACATTCCAACAGTCTTCTTTTGCGACTTCGCTGCGTATCTTTTGCATGATGTATCCTTGATTATGGAATTGAAAGAGAGTTAGTCTAACCCAAACGGAGGGGAAAAGGCAAACTGGAGTTGTGAAAGTTTGTTGTTAGAAACAATTTTCTTGCTTCCAAGCCTACTCATTAGAGTGGGATCCCAGCGTGGAAGTGGAAGTTGCATCTTTTCTGATAGTCTTTCATATAAAGCGAGACGGGTAGGATGTTCATCGCAGACGACATTATAAATTCCGTAGAATTTATTTGTACGGACGAATTCAATAGCTCTTACAGCGTCTGAAAGATTTGTAAAATTACATATATTTAACCCATCACCAGGAAACGGCCCTTGCATTTTCTTTAGTCTTAAATACAGTTCTCTACCAGGCCCAATGATCTCACCAAAGCGCAATATCGTTGTGTAGGGATAATCCAGCAGGAGTGACTCAGTTTGAGCTAGGATTTGATTTTCAGGATTTTCAGGCAGCAGCGGGGTGTCTTCCGTTACAATCTCATTATCATAAGCCCCATACACAGAAGCACTGGAAGTAAAAATGATGTGCGGAAAATTCTTTTGTTTGGAAAGTACATCTAACAGGGCTTTAGCTGTATGCAGATAGGTCGCTTCATAGGATCTATTTTGCGAAGGGGCGACTGAGACAAGGATAACACGCGCATCTGCGACGGCATTGGCAAGGGAATCTTCATCCTGGATAACAAAGGGGACACAGCCTAGATCCTCTAAAGCATCATTATTCTCTTTGCGAGTGGTGATGGCATGGACAGAAAGATTATTTTGTACCCAAAGGGCGGCTACAGCCTTTCCGACATATCCGCAGCCAATAATTGTAGAGGTGGTTTTCATGCGGTTGCCAAAAGCCCTAATTTCTCAAAAGAGGCTTTTAGCTGCTGATTTTCCGGTTTATCTAAGGCTCCGTTTTCATTCAGCCATTTGATATAACTGGAGGGAACTTTAGATAGAGGAGTGCCTTGATGTTTTCCAAAAGGCATATGTTGAAGTTCTTTAATTTCTTGCATGAGAGTAAACGCAGTTTCGATGGATATATCGTCTAACATATAGGTGAAAACCTTATGGAGGACGAGTACGTCATCTAATGCTCTATGGGCAGTGTTTGCAGGAATTCCATAAACTTCACGCAGAAATTGAAGCGGATGCCTTGGTAGGTCTTTGCGGTATTTACGAGCCCATTTCAACGTGTCCAAAAATTTCCAATGAGCGGGTAAGGCCAGGGAGTGTCGTTGGAATTCATGTTTTAAGAAGAGGGCATCGAAGGTGTCGTTATTATGAGCAATCAAAACAACGTCTCCTTGGCAGAAATCCAAGAATTCTTGTCCTACTTGTGCGAATGACCCGGCACCGGCTACCATTTCATCGCTGATACCGTGAATGGCAGTGGTTTCTCGTGGAATGGGGACACCGGGATTGACAAATTGCACAAACGAAGTATTGTTTTCAGGATCGAAGGCAGCAATCTCGACAATCTTATCTTTTTCCGGACGGATACCAGTGGTTTCTGTGTCGTAATATATTGGTCTTAGGGCCATTTGCACTTACCGTTATAGGGTCGTTTTCTCTAAAATTTCTTTGAAACGGGTTCTACCCAAATTAACGTTTTGGATCATCGGGGCAAAAGTTTCACAGGCGATGCGTGCAGCATTGATGAAAGCCAGCAGTAGATCGGGATCAACTTTGTGTTTAGCTGTAGGTAGGACTAACCTGAAGAACATCATCTGATTGTTTTCGTCAAAGCCAAAACCGGGGAGGTCCATTTCTTTGTTGAGGTAATGCATAAGGCGCGCGACATCAGAGACATGGTTTTTATCCAAGTGAGCGGGAATGAATTGGAGGACTTGAATTAAATCGCCTTCATGAACGACCTTGATGAACATAGGGAAATCGGCATCATGAAGTTTGAAAGAAAGGGAAACCTGTTTAGTTTCTTCTTGAAGCATAGGGTTAAGATCATTCTTTTCAAGAAGTTCTAGAATGCTATCTAAGGTGACATTAATCATTATTACATCTTTAGTTAAGGTAAGTAGCAGTTATATTCATTGCTGCTATTTATCATATTTTTCTTGTTTTCTTCAATTTCTGTAGAAATCTGAACGGCTTCAATCAAACGTTCGATATCTTGCGGGGTAGTCTTGGAAGCCGGGTCTTTACGTTTTCTTCTTTCATTTCCTTTCGCTAACAACTCTTTTCTAAATATAGGTGTATTTGGATGTGCTTTGATTCCGATAGAAACTTTTTCACTTCCTTGTATTTTTAAGACAGTAATCGTAATTTCATCCTGTCCCTCACCTATAACGATTTCTTCATCTTCTTTTCTTGTAAGCACTAGCATTGTCGGCCTCGGTTATATTCAGTTAGAGAAATGCGGTCAGTTCAAATTCATTACATACTTATGCCTGGCATGGGCGATTGTTGTGCTCTTTCACGGGTGACATTACGGTTGTTTGTAGTAGGGAGAACGCAGTAATCTTGGTCTGTGGGCATTCTATAGCAACTCGTAAGGGTTGTAATAGTGACTAATAACAATGCTAAAGTGATAAATTTATATGTCATATATATCCGTTTGTATCTTGCTGGTATGAGTATACCTTCCAAATACTTTACAAAAGTTTTGGATTTTCAGCATGCAAATTATTTCGTCTTATCGAGGATTTTTTCAAACGATTTGGGTTCTTGGGAAGGAGGTGCATCATTTTCTTCAACGATAGCATCAAAAGTTGTCATACAATTAAACCCTGTAGGGGATTCTGCGATCACGAGTGTTCTGCCGTAGACTTCTACAAGATAAAGAGCGGATTTAGGAGAAAGAGCACGTTTTTCCAAGACTTTGATGGTGCTTTTGTAATTTTCTTGCTTGGTTTTAACATTCAACATGCGTTTTAAAATATACGATAGGGCGAAAATAACTGCAATGAGCATTCCTAGGGTTAGGAGCATGTTCAGCAGTTCCGAAGTGAACTTATCTGAGGATTCCTCAATGGGAAGCTGGGAAGCCGGAAAAAGATGGGACGAAGGATCTTCTTTAATATCAAGGAGTTCAGTTTTTGCAGTGTAAGGAGCAACATCCGAATTTGCAATCTGGCCGGAAAGGGGGGCGAAAAGAATAGATAGAAATACTAGAAACTTACATAAGGTGGTCATGCGGATCCTCGCTCACTAATTGAAAAATTGGTATAACGTAGTTAAGATAAACTTACACTAGATTTTTTCACCACTACTCCAGCCCTCCATACTCCCTGTGGGGAAAAGCCTCCAATATGGAAAGAATATGCCCGGAATTTTAGCCTGTGATATTGACGGAACACTTACCGATAGTCCCTTTGAAATGCCATCCCTTGTAGCAAAAGCTTTGAGAGATGTCTATGATGAAGGTTGGAAGGTCATCTTTATCACCGGAAGACCCTATGTTTGGGGTGTTAAACCATTAAGTACATTGGATTTCTCCTATTATTTTGCTGTAATCAATGGCGCTAACCTGCTTGAAATGCCGCAAGCCGTTTTGATGGAAGAACTACTGATACCAAAAGATACTTTAGGGACATTTGATGATTTTTGTGCGGATAAAGGTACTGACTATATTGCATATAGTGGTTACTCAGGACAGGATATCTGTTACTACCGCCCAAAAAGGTTTAGCCCTAATCAGATAAAATATTTGAAAGAACGGAGCGCTGCCGTGGGGGAAGTTTGGTTGCCCGTTGATGACTTCAACCAGGTTCCATTAAAAGGATTTGCTTCTATCAAATGTTTCGGGAACCATAAAGAATGCCAGGTGTTAGCGCATTATATGGAAAAAGAACTCCATTTGCATGCACCCACGATACGCGACCCGTTTAACAATTCACATTTTGTGGCTCAGGCCACACATAAAGAATGCACTAAAGGACTTATCCTAAAACGTTTTGCAGAGAAAATAGGCTGTAACGGACCAATCATTGCTGCAGGAGACGACTACAACGATATGAGTATGCTCAAGGTGGCGGATGTGCGTATTGTCATGGAAACCGCACCTCAAGAAATACTGTCTATGGCAGATTATATAGCCCCTCCAGCGAGTCAAGCAGGTTTGGCAGCTATTTTACTTTCAGTGATCAAAAAAGTGTCTTCAAATGAAATTTCAATACGGAGAGAACATGGATAAGAATGTGGATGCTATCATCTCGTTAAGAAAGCTTAAAGTCGTATGCCTCATAGGAACAGAGCCGCATGAAAGATTAGAAGAACAAACGATAGAAATTGATGTAGACCTTGCTCCGGTGGATAGTAAGGCTTGTCTTAGCGACCATTTAGACGACGCCATCGACTACACAATCGTTGCAAAAATTTGCGAAGAAACAGCTACCAACGGTAAGTTCCGCTTGATCGAGGCATTGGCTTATGCTATTGGCGGTAGGTTGGCTACCCGTTTTAAAACGAAATGGATCAAAGTCATAGTTAATAAGCCCCTGCCACTGCAGCATCTTGAAAGCAGCGTCGCTGAAGTTCTTATTCACAGCTAAGGGGATTTCATGAGAATTAGAACGCTTGTCATGGGCGCGACTAGTCCGCTAGGTGAAGAGGTGTGCTTACATTTGCATCGTGCAGGCCATCATCTCATTATACACTATCATCAGAAAGAAGCAAAAGCTATAGCCCTTGCAGATAAGTGTGGGAAGGCTGATGTCGTGCAGGGTGACTTTAAAACCCAGGAAGGAATACAGACGTTTGCTGAGAAAGTAAAAGGCAAACATCCTGATATCGGGCATTTTGTCTACATTGCAGGGCCCTATTTCATCGGTAGCGGATTAAAAACACCACCTGGAATATGGCAGGAACTTTTTCAGTTGAACACTTTTGCTCCTATCACCCTGATACAAATTTTTGCGGACTCCCTAGCTAAGCATGAGGGTTCTATTCTAACTTTCGGTGTGGCGGGAATTGGCAAGAACCGCGCTAATTGCTATAATACAGCCTATTTAAATTCCAAAGAATCCCTTTGGCACGCCGTACACAGTTTTGCTAAAGAACTTGCTGCGCGTAAAGTTAGAGTTAATATGATCTCACCTGGGCATTTGGAAGGGTCGGTTGACTTGAATACCTTCCGTTCAAAGCTGCCAATGCAAGAACCGGTCAAACTCGCTGCGGTGGCAGAGCTTGCATCATTTTTATTAAGTGGACGTGCTAGGGATATTACAGGCCAAAATATTGAGGTAGAGGGTGGAGCATTTTTGTAGTGAAGATATCGAATCTAAAAGGCAGGAAGCTGGCCGTAAATTAATCCATTTAGCCTCAGAATATGGCAAGAAGATGGTAAGCCCGCAGACAGGCTACCTTCATTATTATGGTTTTTCTGCTTCAGTGCATATGACAATTCCTTTTTTAGATAACCTGCATTTAGCTTTGCTTTGGATGCGCATGCATACAGTCGAACTGGTGCAGGCAGGAAAAGTCCTTTTGGATAACTTGCTTAAATTTGAGACGGAAGGAAATTTCCCCGTATTTTTGCACGAATATCCTTTATGCAAAGATGAGTATTTACCCCATAAAGTGTATTTACCCTTAGCATTTATATATAAAGAGTTTGGCCCAGTTTTGGGCCAGGAATTGCGCCTTAAAGTCCAAGCTGCATTGGATAGAGTTCACACTTATTGCGAAGCCAATGTCAGCATCTCCAAACTTCTTCATTATAAAATGTTGTGCGCGCAAAGGCTGATGGGAAAACTTGAAAAAACTCCCGTTTTTGATGGACATTATCTCATGCCGGAAATGCATGCAGAAGCGGCGTTAGCCTATTATCTTACGGAAAGTTCCTTGAAGGGACAAAAACTTTGGGATGACCTTGAAAAAGGATGGCATACCACGACCGCGGCTTTTGCCGGACCGGTCAGAATGGGAAGCCAGAATAAACTTTATCCACAGATTACTGCTTACGAATTATTGATGTGGTATTTACAAGGGGAAGTGCCCCACCGTACGGATCTGTTAGAATCCCACTCCTTATTATGGGCTTCCATGCTTCCCTTGTGCTGTAAGGATCCCGTTCCACATAATGCATTTAATCCTATTGCAATCACAGTAGCTGATAAGCCTACAGCTTTACAATCTAATGAAGATTATCGATTCCACCCTTTATACATTTTATGGGGTAGCTCTGCCCAACCTACGACATTTACCTGCCAAATAGAGCCGCAAGTTAGAGTGACCGGAAACCATTCGAATGGTCGGACAGAATTGCTGTTTACATTTGAAGAGGAATTTTCAGGCAACGATGATGACAAAGCGAAAGAGGTCAACTTCTATTTTACACGACTGCCGGATCAGCACCCGATAATGACAGTGAATGGGATTAAAGCATCCATCTTCGAAGAAAAGGATTTATTTACCATTGAATATAAAGACCTAAATATAAAAATGCATTTTGAAGTCCTCGACGATCAGGGCCGCTTTGTTGCACATCTTTTACCTGGCAATAGACCTTCTCAACTGGTTAATTTTGGCGGGGAACGTTTTTCAGTTTTTGATTGGCAAATTCTATTACGCACTGTAACGCGTAATGTTGATACTAAATTAAAGGTGATTATTGAAGTTAATTAGGCTTTAATTGTTATTGTAATAATTATGTGGTCTGCTACTATAGTATTAGAGAAGTAGGGGTATATATGTCTATTTCCGGTATTAGCAGTAGTTTTCCAAGCTATAATCTTCCGCCAAGCGGAGTATTAAATTCCGCCTTAGTTTCAGATCATGTAAAAGTACTTGATTTTCACTATCTTGACTCCATTGTTAAAATGAAATTGAACCTTCCAATGGACGATTTTTCTTCAAGGTTAACTCATATTCATAAAATCGTTGAAGCTAAGGTCTTTGAACAAGATGAAAGCGAGTTTATTGTCGAACAGCTCAAAGATGCTGAAAAACTGTTTAGCGAAATAAGTAATACTTATGATCCATCCCAAGACCAGAAGAATGGGTGGGCGACCCGACTTAGCGAAATCAACGAAAATATCTCTAATGTTGTGGATAATTATGACCACTACAGACCTGTAGGCTATAAGGCGGATTGGTCACCTCTAGAAGGGGATGTAAGAAGAACAACTAGAGAACAACTTATCCATGGAACCCTCCATGTGAATGGCGATAAAAAATACGTTTTAAACAGGCCAGATTTAACCCCTATGAGCTCTTCTCCGGCAGCAGCTAAAACGGACGATATATATAAAGAAAGGCTTAGTAAATTTAAATTTAAAGACATCAACATTTCATCCAATCGCGTAAATAACATATTTAATGATGTGGAATTGAACAAGGTCGACAGAAAACGTCAAATGAAATTGGGAGGCCATATATATTTATTGACGGAACAAGTGGAAAAAGATATTTCCCGAATTAAGTATTTAAAGGTTAATGAGCAGGTCGTTTTTGGAATGGAGAAGTATCTACCGAAAGGGTCAGAAGCGTCTACTACAGGCAAAACTAAAGAAGAACTTTATGAGCGAGGAATTCGGTTTTTGAATGACCGTGATCCAAAAGTCAAAGAAAGAATTCTTCTCTTAATAGCGCAGGGATTCGGAGGATTCCTTCAGAATGACAAGGAATTTAATAGTCAGCCCCCCCGCAATCCAAACGAACCATATCATGAGAATATTTATGCTTTGGAGCAACGCGGTGGATATTCAGTGAGCGTTATAGAGGCTGGCGATAAAGTAAAGGCTGAAATCGAATATGACTATGTCGTCACTCAGAATTCGGTGGAAGACCTTGCCTCTACTAAAGCTGTCATATCGTTAGAACTTTTTAGAAATGAACTTGCAACAGGCAAATTTGTAAAGTCAACCGGTAAAATCACATTTAATCCCATACAACGACTTAATCCCGACCAAAAAGTCTAGAAGGTTTAGTTTACTTCCCTTGATATTTTTTCTTTATCATACGCAGAATAGGCTCAATGTCTTTTCTTTTCTTTCCTTTAATGCGGTCGATAAATAAGACACCATTAATATGGTCATTTTCGTGCAGAAAAGCTCTTGCATCCCATCCTACTAGTTCCTCTTCAAAACTTTCCCTTTCAAAATCAGTGGCTTGGATTTTAATTTTGACGGGCCTAACGACCTCTTCATAAAAATTAGGCAGAGATAAGCATCCCTCACTTCTACTCCATGTCTCTTGGCTAAAAGCTAGAATCTTGGGATTAATGAATACCCGAACCTCTCCCTCTCCCCATTCACCATCTTCTTTTTGTTTAGGGACGCAGGTGATGAAAATTGCTTGGTCTACAAATACTTGCGGTGCGGCTAAGCCCATTCCATCGTATTTTCTCATCGTTTCAGTCATATTTTCAACGAGAGTACGGATGGAATCATCTATTTTATCTATTAGTTTTGTCTTTTTACGTAAAAATGGATCGTCATAATAAGCAAGCCGTAATAACATACAAAATTCCTAATTCTATTTGTGTTCAGTATAACCTAAATTAGGCTCGTATGGCAATTGAAACTCAAGCATTATGCGCATTATGCGAACTTGAAATCACCGCACGTCCTTTCACAGAGGGTAAGCTATTATTTTGCTGCGCAGGATGCCATGCCGTTCACACTATTTTAGTAGCGAAATCTGAGCTGGAAAGGGGAATAGATCATCCTCTAGTAAAAGAGGCCGCCCTCGCAGGATTGATTTCTAATCCGCTGTTATTAGAAGAGCTGCAAGCTAAAAAGCTGAAAGAAGATAAAGAAGACTGGGAAAAAGTACGTAAAGTCATAAGTATCCAGGGATTATGGTGTCCCTCCTGTGCTTTGCTCATTCAATATGTTCTATCGCAAAAAAAGGGAGTTGTCCTTGTTATTGTAGATTATGCGACCGATATGGGAGTGATAGAATATTACCCCAGATATATTGATCTGGACAGCATAGTAAAGGTAATGACTAATCTGGGTTATGAAGTTGACCTGCAAAACGATCAAGCCCTTACTTCCGCTTCGAGAGGATTGAAAATCCGTTCCGCCGTAACAGGTTTTTTTGCTCTAAATGTCATGATGTTCGCTTATCCTCTATACGCTACCTACTTTGATGCTGAAGCAAAAGACTACGGAATGATTTTCGCATGGCTTTCATTTTGGGCTGCCCTGCCTGTCATGACATATGGCGCGTGGCCTATCTATAAGCGTTTCTGGGCTGCTCTGCGCACAGGCTATTTTGGGATGGAAACCTTGGTCGTGCTTGGCGCAGGCTCCGCGACGTTATTATCGACCTACCGGCTCCTTTCAGGGAATATGCATGTTTACTTTGATACTGCTTGCGTCATTGTAGCTTTGGTCCTTGGCGGAAAATTAGTGGAGGCTAAAGCCAAATTCAATGCAAAGAAAACACTAGCTGGAATAGCCCGTAGCCAGCCCAAAAGAGGTCGTAAGAGATTCTCTGATGCAAAATTCGATTTTGTTCCTATCGCAGATATTCATGTAGGTGACGAAGTAAAAACCTTGGCAGGAGAGAAAGTTATTTTAGATGGAGTGGTGGTGGGGGGAGAAGCAACCTGCGATGAATCCCTGCTCACAGGGGAGAGCTTGCCGGTAGCAAAAAGTGTAGGCAGCAAAATTATTGGGGGAAGCATTGTTCTGCATGGGGCGATCGTATGGGAAGTAAAAGCTACGGTGGAAGAATCATTGCAACAGCGCATTTTGCAATTAGTTCAAACAGGTATAGGGAATAAGGCCGTCAAAGAACAGCGTATTGAGGTTATTCTACGCTATTTTATTCCAGCGGTATTGCTGTTAACTGTGTGTGCATTTATGGGAAGTGGTGGAAACTTTGAGCAAGCTTTGTCAGTATTGTTGATCGCCTGCCCCTGCGCACTTGGGATAGCCGTTCCTTTAGTAGAATCTCAGCTTATCCAAAGCATGGCCGAGCGTGGTGCATTAGTGCGTAACCGTTCAAGTTTACAGTTCTTAGGCAGGGAAGATGTCATAGTTTTTGATAAAACAGGAACCATTACCAAAGGTTACCTACAAGTACAGTCACCGTTAGGATTTCTTTCTGCTGAACAAAGGATAGCCATTGCCAATATAGCAAGACAGTCGACCCACCCGGTAGCGCAGGCAATAGCAAGGGGACTGCAAAATGAGGTTGAGGTTTTACTCCCCGTACTAGAGCACGCTGGGAAAGGCATGGAAGGAAAATGGAAAGATAAAGTGTACAGGATTGGCTCTGCTGCATATTTCAACTCGTTAGGCTACCCGCTGCCAAGCAGCTTAGATTGCATTCCCGGTAGTTCGCCTTGTTTTCTTTTTGAAGGGGTGAGCTTACTAGCGCAAGTTTTCCTTGCCGACAGCCTGAAACCGGAAATAAAACAACTCCTAGGGCAGTTTCAGGGAATTAAAACTATTTTATTGTCTGGAGATAATCCTCAGACAGTGGCATTTATTTCAAAAGAATGTGGATTTGATTCTTGGTATGCCGAGCAGAACCCTCTGCAAAAAAGAGATAAAATACTGGAACTTAAAAACAATAACTTTGTTGTTGGAATGGTAGGGGATGGAATTAACGATGCACCCGCATTGACAGCTGCAGATGTCGCTATTTCTGTCGTTTCAGCCACCGATATCTCAATTCAAGTTTCGGATATTCTACTCACGACGGAAAAATTGGACGTCTTGTTACCTATTAGGGAGCTAGCAAAAAAAGCGCGCAGACTAATAAAACAAAATTTATTTTGGACTTTTTTCTACAATGTCATCGGCATCGGACTTGCTTTAAGTGGATACTTAAGCCCTATATATTCCGCAGTTGCGATGACAGCAAGCAGTATCATTGTAGTTTTAAATGCACAAAGGCTCACACGTATATTTACAAAATAAAGCACCTAGGTTATACCCAACCCAATTTTGAGGCTATTTTCATGATTATGGATGCAGCATTATTCCAACAGGATGCAGCAGTTGTCACTACTGTACGGGGTACTTTGTTAGTGGGATGGGGAGATAGAAGCGAGTATTCTATACCTCCGGATAATGATGCACCTGCTTTCTACCTTAATGATTTCTTCCTGACAAAACCGAAACCCTGGGTGCAGTTTAGTCAATGGTCTGAGCTTGATCGCATGCCATTATCCCTAACACAATCGAAGCTATCTATTAATTGGAAGCTGCCAAAACAAGAAGATTTTACTTCCGCCGTAGCAGACGTTATGCAGAGTATCTTTGCAGGTAGATTTAACAAAGCAGTTCCCTACATATCCGGTGAATTAGATCTGCCAATAGATTCCCAATACCGCAATCATATGCTTTCCCATGCTTGCAATTACGCACGTGATTTTCACGGGTATGCCTACGCTTATTGGAAGGGTGAAGAAGGAATGATCGGCGCCTCTCCGGAGCAGATCTTCATTGTACGCGATAAGACACTGTACACTGTAGCCTGTGCTGGAACATCTTCTACAAAACATCCGAGCGATTATGAAAAGATCCTGCATGAACATACCCTTGTAGTGGATGGATTAAAACATGCATTATCTGATTTTAAAGATGTTAGTACTTCAGCATCGTATTGGAAACAAGCTGGAAATGAAATGTTCCATCTTACAACTCCACTTCAAGCTGAAAGTGAAGAATTACCTTCCTTTGATGAACTTATCCGGCGTTTGCATCCTACCGCTTCCATTGGCTGCTACCCTAAATCGCAAGGTGAACCCTGGTTAAAGCAATATGATCAAAAAATTCCACGTACATATTATGGTGCTCCTATAGGATACCGGTGGCCGGACAAAAACGAAGAAGCTGCCTACGTTGCAATTCGTAACGTCCAATGGCTCGGTGATAAATTAAAAGTATTGGCAGGATGCGGAGTAGTCAAGTCTAGCGATCCACTGAGCGAATGGTATGAGTGGAATGCCAAGTTTAACGCTGTGCGGAGTTCTATTGGATTATGAGCCGTGAACTTGTACATCAAATTTTAGACGGCTTAGAAAAACTAGGCGTGGTTCATATTACTCTGTGTCCAAGTTCGCGCAATGCCTATTTTGTACAAGAGTTGAAATCGTCTGAACGATTTAAGGTTACTTCATGGTTTGAAGAACGCTCAGCAGCTTTTTATACCCTAGGCTTGATCAAGAATAGTGGTAAACCCGCAGTAATAATTACTACGTCTGGCACTGCAGCCGCCGAAACACTACCTGCAACAATGGAAGCCTTTTACAGCGGACTTCCTTTGATTATTCTCACTACAGATAGGCCTCGCCGATATCGACTGACAGGCGCGCCGCAAAGCGCAGAGCAAGTAGGCCTTTTCAGTCATTATGTACACGCCGAAGAAGATATTGCTGACGGAGAAACTCTGAAATTCACTTCCAATCTATGCCCTAAAGGACCATTGCATTTGAATGTGTGTTTGGAAGATCCTTATGGAAAAGGAAAAATTGATCCCCATACCAAACCGGAATGGTCATTACAAGATTTTGAATATGACAAAGAAACGCTTTCAAATTTTCTTGATAATGCCGTTTGCCCTTTTGTTATTGTTTCCGGACTGACAAAAGAAGAGCAACCCGCAGTAGAGTCTTTTTTGCGTATCCTGAAAGCGCCGGTTTATCTTGAAGCATCCTCGGGGCTGCGTGAAAATAAAGCTCTAGATCATCTTTCTATACGTACAACTGAAGGGATATGGCAGAGGGCAGAAAAGGCGGGGTATCCTATCGATGCTGTTTTAAGGATTGGGGGAGTACCTACCTTAAGAATGTGGAGGGATTTGGATGAGTGCCAAGGGAAGTATGCTCTGCTTAGCATTAGCGCAAACCCATTCCCAGGAGCTAGTTGGAGCAAATGTTTAGTAGGGAATTTGATAGGGTTGAAGGATACAGTGGTCCATAAGGAATACGAACCCTACAATAACTTTATTAAAGAAGACCAAAAAGTATTAGAAAAGCGCCTCATCAGTTTTGATAAGTTCCCTTCGTCAGAACCGGCTCTCGTGCATTATTTATCACAATTAATTGGAACTGAATCGTTTGTGTATTTAGGGAATAGTCTCCCTATTCGTGAATGGGACATGGCCGCCTCTTTTTCTCACCCGCATGCAAATATCGCTGCAAATAGGGGTGTTAATGGCATCGATGGCCAGCTTTCCACCTTTTTTGGTATGTGCCGCGAAGATGTTCCCTGTTGGGGTATTTTTGGGGATTTGACAACCCTATACGATATGTCTGCCCCCTGGGCATTATTCCAAAATCCCCATATTAAGCCTGTATGTGTTGTGATCAATAATGGAGGCGGCAAGATTTTTGAGAGAATGTATGGCGATAAAGCTTTTTATAATTGTCACAACCTCTCTTTCGCCCCTTTGGCGTCCCTATGGAATATGCAGTATGTTCAGTGGCATACCGTTCCCGAAAAGTTGCCTCCAAATATCTATCAAAAAGCATATCTCATAGAAATAATCCCGGATGCAGAACAGACAAAGCTATTTTGGAGTGCTGATAATTCATGAACCCTATACTTTTTTCACTGCCCGGGTTTTTAGGTAGGCCTGATGACTGGCACTCGATCCTATCGCAATCTTCGAGCATTTTTCATATCCCATGTACCTATATCGATAACTTCACACAAAATATGGTCGAGTGGAGCCGTTTATTTAACAAACAAATTGAAAAACAGTACGGCTACCCAAGCAAGGAAAATCATCATATCATCGTAGGATATTCCCTAGGTGCGCGTCTTGCTATGCACCTTCTACAAGATAACCCTAAGTTATGGGACGCTGCAGTCCTGGTATCCGCACATACCGGTATGAATATGAATGAGAATAGGCTGCTGGCTGATAGAGCTTGGGCAGATAAATTCCGTAGCAACCCTTGGGACGAGGTAATGAACGCTTGGGAAGACCAGGAAGTATTCCGAGTAGGCTCTACAAGGTTTACTAGAGAAGAAAAATACTATCAAAGAGAGCTATTGGCAGAGATACTTACGCACTGGTCAGTAGGCCACCAAAAGGACTTCCAGACCTTTTTACAGTCTGCCCCAGTCCCGATTTTATGGTGTGCCGGATTAAATGATAGAGCCTATACTGAACGCGCTAAAAAACTCTCATTATCGCACCCTCAATCAAAGATTGCTCTTTTTTCTGAGGCTGGGCATCGTGTTCCTTGGGATCAACCGAAAAAATTTATTTTTGAATTAGAAGCCTTCATTAACTCTCTAAAAAGGATGGTGAAATGATCACACAAGATGAAGCAACGACAACATGGCAAACAATTGAAACTTTTGAAGACATTCTCTTCGAAACGAATAATGAGGGGATTGCAAAAATCACAATCAACCGTCCTCGCGTGCGCAATGCTTTTCGTCCTAAAACAGTCACTGAAATGCAGGAAGCATTTGAACATTGCCGTAATGACAGCTCAATCGGAGTCATTATCCTTACAGGCAAAGGCAAGGAAGCGTTCTGCTCCGGAGGAGACCAGTCCGTACGTAAAGAAGCAGGATATGTCGGGGATGACGGCATACCACGTTTGAACGTACTAGATCTTCAGAAACAAATCCGCTCCATTCCAAAGCCAGTCATCGCTATGGTTGCAGGATATGCTATTGGTGGTGGACATGTCTTGCATGTCGTATGCGACTTGACCATAGCGGCAGATAATGCAATATTTGGACAAGTAGGCCCAAAAGTGGGGTCTTTTGATGGCGGTCTTGGCAGCAGCTACCTGGCACGTATCGTCGGGCAGAAAAAAGCGCGCGAGATCTGGTATCTATGCCGTCATTATAATGCTCAAGAAGCTCTCGATATGGGTTTAGTCAATACCGTGGTTCCTTACGAAAAATTGGAAGAGGAAACAGTAGCATGGTGCAATCAGATTTTACAGCATTCTCCTTTAGCTCTGCGCTGCCTAAAATCTGCTTTGAATGCAGATTGCGACGGCCAAATCGGTTTACAGGAGTTAGCCGGAAACGCTACGCTGCTGTTTTACATGACCCAGGAAGCCCAAGAAGGCAAAAAAGCCTTTCTAGAAAAGAGAAAGCCTGATTTTAAACAATTCCCTAGGCTGCCATGAACCACGCTGACATTAAGGCTGAAAGACCCTCACAAATTCTTGTTTGGTTTTATGCTGCTAGGCCAAAAACTCTGACCGCAGGCGTTTTGCCTGTGGTTGCAGCTTCAGCCCTAGCCTATTATCAATTCCACGCGTGGTCCTGGCTCGTTTTTTTTTGCGGACTGCTTACAGCCCTTTGTATTCAAATTGGCGTAAACTTTACAAACGACGCTTTTGATTATAAAAAAGGTGCCGACAATGCTAAACGGATAGGCTTCGACAGAGTAGTTCAGAAGGGTTGGATTTCCTATTCTCAGATGCTTTGGGCTGGGATTGCGGCTTTAACAGCAGGCGTTTTGTTTGCCCTGCCCATTGCCTGGGATATTCCCTCCATTGGCGTCATTGTCGCAATGTCGGCTCTGCTAAGTTATTTCTACACCGGAGGACCTTTTCCTTTAGCATATAACGGTCTGGGAGAATTGTTTGTCCTGCTTTTTTATGGGTGGGCTATTACCGGAGCAGTTTACTTTGCAATGACCGGAGTTTTGGATCTATCTATTCTCATACTAGGATTGCAGATCGGCTTGCTTTCCACAGCTATATTAGCTAACAATAATTTCCGGGATTACATCCAAGACAAAGCCGTGCATAAAAATACTCTGATTGTTCGCTGGGGAATTAATTTTGGACGGTGGGAAATTATTTCAGCCTTGCTTTTACCCTTTGTACTAAATATATATTGGTTTGAAATCGGAATGACACTGCCGGCAACTTTAAGTTTTCTAGCTTTTCCGATGGCATTGCAAGTCGTACGCGAAATTTGGGATGCTCAGCCTAGCGCCCGGGGTAACGTTTTGTTAGTGAAATCTGCTGCAACACACCTAGTGTTTTCATTATTCTTTTCTATAGGCTGTTTCTTAAGTTGAGGAATTATGGATAGAGCTAAAGATCCCATCGATTGGTTAAGTTCTGCGACTCACATATTAACGAATCCACGCTTGTCTCCAGAAGAAAGCGCTAGAATCATTAGTATTCTTGAGTCTCCAACAACTCCCGAAGGTTTGCTATGGTTCTCCACTTCTGGATCCACTGGCGATAAAGGAATTCAAAAGTGGGTAGGTATTTCCAGGGGAGCGTTGTTAACTTCGGCCCGTTCTGTAAATCACCACTTAGAATGTGATAGTGATGACATTTGGCTAAATGTACTGCCGGTTTTTCATGTGGGAGGTTGTAGCATTTACGCGCGGGCCGAACTTTCTGGAAGTCCTGTCTACGAACTTAAAGAGTGGTCGCCGCAAGAATTTGTAAATGCAGTAAGCTCGTTAAGAATAACCTTATCTTCCCTGGTTCCAGCTCAAGTACATGATCTAGTACAAAAAGAACTGCCTGCACCTAAATCTTTAAAAGCTATTGTTGTAGGTGGAGGTGTTCTTTCTCACCCTCTATATCAGAAGGCCCGTGCTTTAGGATGGCCATTGCTCCCCAGTTATGGAATGACAGAATGTGGATCACAGATTGCAACGGCTCCACTCGAATCGCTAATGACAGAAGCTCTCCTTCCTCCTCTAAATATTTTACCTCATATTCATCACAAAGTAGATGAAGAAGGACGCCTTCATATCAAAAGCCCTAGTTTGCTCAGTGCATATGCCCATATCAGCGAAAATGGCTATCAATTTGAGGTTTTTCCTAAGGATCATTGGCTAAAGACAGATGATATTGTGGATATTCAAGGGGATACAATTCAACATAAAGGAAGAAAGGGCGACTTTATAAAAATTGGCGGAGAAAGCGTCCTTCTTCCGCATTTAGAAGAAATCTGGCAACAAGCTGCCGCAGATTCAGGATTAACCGTACAAGAAACTGCAATTTCCCCTGTTGTCGATGAACGACTGGGATATACGATAGAACTATTTACAACGGCTTCCGAAAATCAGATTTCTCAAGCCTTAAATCTTTATAACGATAAAGTGCTGCCCTTCGAACGGATAAGAAAAGTAAATCAAGTGGAATCCATACCCCGCTCAGCCTTAGGCAAATTGCTTCGTCATGAGTTAAGCGTATAAGTTAATAGATTAAATATTGTTTTGTTTGATCTACTTTAAAATGGAACTAATCTGTTAATATACAAATAAAAGATAGTGAGGATAATATGGCTATCGAAAACAAAAATATTAGAGATGACTTTTCCTCCAAAGAAAATAAAGTATCCCCACTTAATCTTTCATCCTTACCCCTGCATAATCATGCATCTACTTCAGCCCTGTCTAAAGAATTTGAACTGGACGAATTAAGAAAACATGTAGAAATTGGATTCAAAGCTTTAAAAAACTACAGCGATACTCACCCAACCAATGATAAAGTAGTAATCAATGACTTTATCGATAATATTGCTACCGGAACATCCATCTCTTCCACTACACCCGAAACCTTGCAAGTCATCGAGAAGGTAGCAGATGAATGCTTAACTAACCAGGAATGGGAAAGCGCCTACGGCGTTTTTACTCTTCTTATCCTTAGCAAGCCGACTAACGCCAACTACTGGTTTCAAAAATCACTTGCAATGCACTATAAAGGCGAATTTAAGATCGCTCTAAGCAGCATTAATGTAGCCCTCATCCTTGAGCCTTCCCAACCTGAATTTCATCTATTAAAGTCTGCGGAATGCCTCATTATCAAAGATAACGACCAAGCTTTAGCCTCTCTTCAAAAGGCTAAAGAACTTATAACCAAAACTGGACAAGTACTTCATCCCGACTGGATAAAATGGCAAAACATATTAGAAAATCAATTACTTACCAAGAATAAGTCTTAGTAATTCTCGTTTTGATTGTATGATATAATTTTTTTATTTATCATTTCTTAATAAATTACTGATAATTTTTATATTTTAAATGATAATTATATCTTGTATTTATAGTATGGAATTTATTGTTCATGTGCTTGCGGTGAATGTGCGTGAATCCAATGATCGCTTTTCGTATACTGCCTTTCTTACGCCATTATTTTACGTATAAAATTGGAGTTACATAAATGAACGCATTAATAGTAGCACCGTATTATTTTTTTCCCTTGGCAGTTAAACTAACCCCCTTGTTTGCTAGTTTTTGGATAGGTAGAAAAGTAGCCGTACTGATTCAAAGCATAAATCCTAATACTTTAACTCATTCGAATTATACTTTTATCAGAAAGTCATACGAATTATTTAATATGTTATGCCCTCAGAATTCAACAAGAAGGAGGTTCTTCTCCGTTATCTTAGCTGAAAATGGGTTAGCTGCATTATATATAAGTTTCTCTCATGTTTTCCTTACAACAGCAGTCCCTGTAGGGATACATGTTGCTAGAAAAATTGCGGTTGTAGCCCTAGAAACGGGGATGATAGCTGCACTGATAGACACTATCAAAAAAATTGCATGCATGTTCTTCATTCAGCCAGTAAGAGGATATCTTGGACCCGCAGACTGGTTACCTTAAGTCACTGTATTATCTATGGAATTATCTGAGAAAATTCGAAAAATTGAAGCCTTATTGTCAACACAAAGAGCGTGGGGAACGACGGGCCGCTTAAAAAACATTGTGTAAGATGCCTCGGCAAGTCGATGGCAATGAAAGCTGCGACAAGTCGCAGCACTAGGAGTAGGCTCTAAACCCGAATACCGCCATGAACGGAGATTTTATCCCGCATATATGCTGCTACAGAGGCATTAACCTGTTTGCAAAGCTCATCACGGTTGATGTTTTTGGATTTTAAATCTAAAGCGCCGATCGCTATATATATTTTGCTATAGAGATCTGCTTCGAAAGCAAATGACATCTTTAATCCATGGTCTCCAAAGATCTTCATTAATCGTAGAAGATCAAAAATATTAATCTTATTCTCACCATCAATAAGTGCTTTATAACACCTGGTTTGTATCTTAAAACAGGTTAGCGGCATCGGCACGTAGCCAGGAACAGAAGTTTCGTTTTTATTATAAGCATTTATATAAAATGAGGAATGATCTAAGAGAACATTCACAGCTCCTGCATACCCCCTAAATACAGCCTCAGCTAATGCTTCTTCATAGACGGAGGCAAGTTGACTATCCTTAAAAGAAGGGTTATTCAGGGCATTCAGAAGCAAGGTAACAACGTTTGAACGATTTTCCAGCACAGCAGGGCGATAACAGACACAAGTCATTTCCCCCATTTTATATTGAGGGATGAATGTAGAGTTATATGGATTGGCCTGAGCTGCTAACTCCGGAAAAAGAACACTCATTTTAGATAATAATTCCACAAGATTAAGTGGAATATACATACAGCCTTCTTCAGAAGAAGGAGGCTGTACGGAAGTATGCACATCTTCTGTATATTCTTTTTTAAACAACTCAGGGCTGAGGTGGGTGTGTCCAAGAGCTAACATATATTACAGTATTTCTAGCATTTGATGCCTTGTGGGGGCATAATTTTGAGGTTCGCAAGCAGTATTGCACGGGATTTTTCGAATAAACTATCCACAGTTTCGTTATTTTGCTCTAGGACAACCGGATCGATAGCTGCAAAATAAGCTTTTAATTTATGGAATATACCACTTTCCATAGTGGATGTGACTGCTAAGTTATGGGCGTTAAACGTTTCAATTAACCGGAGAAAATCAAAAATATTAATCTCATTCTCACTATCAATAAGTATTTCATAACACTTGAATTGTATTTTAGAAAAGGTTAACGGCTTCGACCCAGGTAAAAGAGATTCGTTGTCATTTTTAATATAAAATGAGGAATGATCTAATAGCACTCCAGTGGCGGTACTATAGCCACGCTGGATGGATTCAGTCAGTGCAAAGATGTATTCTTTAGAAAGATCCTTATCTTTATATAAGGGCGCTGTAAGAGCATTTGTTAAGAGTGTGTTGATATGTAAAAACTGCTCTCTGACATAAGCCTGACGTGGGGGATTTGAGATTCCCAAAATTGTATACGGAGGGATATTATTCGGGTCTTCAGGATTATTTTTTTCACCTAATTCAGGTAAAATCCCTTTTAGAAGGTCAATTAGATTTGAAATCTTTAAAGGATTTTCTGAGAGCTCAGCAAAGACTATAGATGTTACAGGGGGAGAAGTGAACTCGCTCTGAACTGTAGTGGTAGGTAAATTAGGATGGATATTCAAGAGACTCATTTCGTGTCCTTAAAGTTAATTAGATACTTTTTTCAGCTACAATCAGATGTGCGATGCCAAAACTTAAGGGGATGACACGCACATTTCTAAAGCCCGTGTTTTGCATGATTCCAGCAATTTCTTCAGGTTCAATAAATTTTCCTACAGTATCTTTTAGGTAAGAATATGCATCTTGATTTGAAGTAAGAAGCTTACCTAGCAAAGGTAGCATTGTGCTTAAATAGATCTTATGAAGTTGATGCATCACCTTATTTTTAGGGCGTGTGAGTTCTAAAATTCCGCAGATTCCGCCGGGCTGCAATACCCTTAAAACTTCAGCAAGGCATTTTTTAGTGTCATAAACATTTCTAATTCCGTAAGCAATGCTCACGCAGGCAACGGAGTCTTTATCTAATGGTATTGCTTGTGCGTCACCCTGGGTAAAGGTGAGCTCATGTTTGGAATGCAGTTTCAATTTTTCGGCACGTTGTTTAGCCATAACCAGCATATTTTCGCTGAAATCGATAAGATGTACTTTCTGAGGTAGCTTTGTTCTGTTTAGAAAACCATAAGCGATCTCTCCGGTCCCGCAGCACAAATCCAACAGGTGTCCCACAGGAGCGCTGGAAAGGGAATGTTTCACAAGCTGCCGGTTCCAATATTTATTCAAACCTAATGAAATGATAAGATTTGTCATATCGTAACGTGGAGCAATGCTGGAAAACATTGTTTGCACAGATTTTGGATCGTCTTTAGAGTAAGCCATTATTCGCCTTGAACTGAATAGATTTTGAATTCTGCTTGGTTGGGTAAATCCGCATCCGATCCGGTTAAGCAATAATTTATATGATGG
The DNA here is from genome assembly GCA_041671045.1 of Parachlamydiales bacterium. Classification (NCBI taxonomy): domain Bacteria; kingdom Pseudomonadati; phylum Chlamydiota; class Chlamydiia; order Parachlamydiales; species Parachlamydiales bacterium. The sequence goes on along the minus strand of JBAZCF010000010.1, from coordinate 6,286 downwards.
CAGTTAAAAGCATGCGTCACTAACACTACAGTTTCTTTTTCGTGAGCACTAGCAACTTTTCGTAAAAATTCTTTTGTGCGGATATAGAGTTCTTCCCCGGATTCACCTTCAGGGGCTGCTTTGGTATATACGTCCTCAGGATCATCAAAGAAATCGACGTACTCGTAGTAGGAACGCCCTTCAAAGATTCCAAAGTGCTGTTCTCTTAAATCTTCTGCTACAGCAACTTTTAAGTGGGGGACTCCTAATGATGTTGTAAGGTAATGGGCTGTTTGCATTGTTCTATATACAGGCGAAGCATAGACATAATGGATTTGCTCATGACGTAATTTTTCTGCTGCATTCCTGACCTGTTGGATTCCGCGCTCTGTGAGGTGTATTCCCGGAGAACGAGAGGAGTTCATAAGGGAACCCAGATTATGCAAAGCCTCTCCGTGACGAATAGCAATAATTCTAATCTGTTTAGTGATTAATTCTTGTACTAGTTCATGATCAATGGAAGGTTTAAAAGCTTCTACAGCTTGGGTCATAGTTGTAAAAGTTATCATAAGTATATACCAATATTTTAACATGTCTGACTACGATTTTTTTTAATCATATTTATGCTATTCTATTTCCACTATTACAACAAGGAATTGTAAATGGATAAGTTTACATTTGATACTCATCGCACAAAACGTTTTCCCACACGTGTCGTCATGGTCGGCAATGTCGCCGTAGGTGGAACCAATCCTGTACGCATCCAATCAATGACCACGTCGGATACACGTGACGCAGCAGCTACAGCGGACCAAATCAAAAAGCTTGCCGATTATGGCTGTGAAATTGCCCGTGTGACTGTTCAAGGCATGAAGGAAGCGGATACCTGTGAAGAGATAAAGAACCTACTTGTCCAAGCCAATTATACTATTCCTCTTGTTGCAGACATCCACTTTTTCCCGCCGGCAGCTATGCGTGTAGCTGAATTTGTGGACAAAGTACGTATCAACCCGGGCAACTATGCTGACAAGCGGGCCCAATTCAGGGTGATAGAATATGATGACGCAAGCTATGCTGCAGAACTTGTACGGATCGAAGAGAAATTTTCTCCCCTTATCAAAAAATGTAAAGAACGCAAAATCTCGATGCGTATTGGTACAAACCATGGTTCCCTTTCCGACCGTATCATGAACCGCTTCGGCGATTCGCCGGCTGGGATGGTGGAGTCTGCATTAGAATATACACGCATCTGCCGCAAATACGATTATCACGATATTATTTTCTCGATGAAAGCCTCCAATCCTATTGTGATGATGCAAGCCTACCGCATGCTGAATGCTGAAATGATTAAATTAGGCTGGAATTATCCACTCCATTTGGGCGTGACAGAAGCTGGTGAAGGGGAAGATGGACGTATCAAGTCCGCAATGGGTATTGGCGCCTTACTTTTAGATGGTTTGGGCGACACCATCCGCGTCTCATTAACTGAAGATCCTTGGTATGAAATAGATCCTTGCAAACGTCTAGTAAATTTTGCACACCATTATGAATCATTACCCGGTTATGGTGGTGAGCAACGTATTTCGATGTTCGTAGAGAAAAAAGCTGTAACGCTTCCTAAGACAGTCTCGATGCATCGTGATGGAACTGTGGCAGTATTAGCTTCAAAAAGTGAATTTGAGAAAGAGTCGTTCTTCCAGGATGCCGGGTACGAAACAGCATTCAACCGTCCCAAACTGAAAATCGACAGTCCTGACCTAATTGTCTATGAAGGGGAGATTGGCGAAGGTCTGCAGAATAAAATTGAAAAACTGCATGAAGCCGGTGTCACCGTTTTGACACATAATGATCTTCAACCATTGAAAAATGCCGGCTCGCGTGCAAACGTACAAAAGTTTGCGTTGATTGCACCTCAAAATCCTAAAGCTATTGTGGTGACAGATGAGACTGAAGACGAATGGAAAAAGCTGATTGATCTAAAACCGGCATTGGTATTTATCAAACCTAAAGCTCTAGATCGTTTTCACTATGTACGTTCCTTCTTGCTTTGGGCAAAGGAAAATGCTTTTGATGCTCCGGTGCTTCTATGGATGTCATATACGTGCAACGAAGAAGATCTTGTCATTCAGGCTTCTACAGAATGCGGAGCGTTATTTGCTGATAGCTTAGCGGACGGAATACTGCTTGAAGGTAACTATGCGATGAATACGTTGCGAAGACTGAGTTTTAACATCTTGCAAGCAGCAAGGATGCGCACTATCAAAACGGATTTTATCTCTTGTCCAAGTTGCGGAAGAACACTTTTCAACCTGCAGGAAGTTTCAGCGCGTATTCGTGAAAGGACAGCACATCTACCTGGAGTTAAGATTGCCATTATGGGTTGTATCGTGAACGGTCCAGGCGAAATGGCAGACGCAGACTTTGGTTATGTAGGTTCCAAACCAGGTAAAATCGACCTGTACGTGGGTAAAACCTGCGTCGAGAAAAACATCGACTTTTCTGATGCCGATGACCGACTCGTGGCATTGATCAAAGCACACGATCGGTGGATAGAGCCAGTTGTAGCTACTGTAGAAGCATAACTATTCTTTTAAGACCAAAGCGGAATGATTTCGCTTTGGTCTCTTTGGGTGATTCTGATCAATCGAAGTCTATATTTTCCATATTTTCATACGTGTAGCAGATTTTTGGCCCTTTATAATCAGGGGACTGAATCCTAGTCATTAAGCTTTCCTTAGATTCTTCTGTAAGGGGGTTGTCACAAAAATCAATATAACAAGTGGAGGGTAAGCTAAAAAGGCATTCAGGTACGGAAGTAAAATTGTTATGATTTAGGCGTAGTTCTTCTAAGGGCAGTTTATTTATAGATTCAGGCAGGGTTGAGAGTTTATTCACAGAAAGGTTGATATTGATCAATTTTTCTAGATCACCAATACTTTCCGTGACTTTAGTGATATTATTATCCTCTAAGAATAAGACAGTGAGCTCTTTCAAATTTGAAATCTCATCAGGAATTTCTCTTAAATCGTTTTCATTCATTCCGAGGTAGTCCAATTTCGATAATTTAAACACCACGGCGGGAATATGCTTGAAGGCATTATTTTCTAATTCTAATGAAACCAATTCTGTAAAACTTTCCAGATACTCCGGTAAATCCACCAAATAATTGGTACGAAGATCAAGAAGATAAGTCTCTTTATAGTCTTCAAGAGCAGGTGGTAAATCTCTCACATTTTGACTGGATAGATGAATGCAGGGGCCTTCGTTTTCTAGCCGTTTTTTTAAGATATCGCTAAAGACTGAGTGGTAATTGGTAGAGAGCCATAACTGATTTGTCAGAGTATTCGCTGCAAGACTTAATTTCGTCGAGGCAGAATCTTCGCTAACTCGATGAAAAGTTTCAGTTAGGCGGCTTCGTTCCTCAGCGCTAAGTTTGTTTTCACGTAAATTAGGTAACTCATTAAAGCATGCTAAGAGAGTCTTCATGAGATCTGTTTTCGAATAATCCGCTACATAGATATCAGAAATAAAATCTTCTATTTCATCCTCTTCATTCAGTTTCTTAAGATCGACATCTTCTTGACTGCGGATCAATCTTACAATGACCTGCCGTAAGTCAATAACAGATATCCTATCTGGAAGGTCGGAACCGACAAGAACTATCTCTCTCCGATATCCTTCATTAGCATTATTCGCAAAATAATGGGCATGATTCCCTTCTTGCCGATTCTTAAAGAGGGGTTCTTCTGTTTTTACAATGTCTTTTCGAGCAAAAGTTCCAACAAAACGAATATCTTCGATCATCGCAGCCTCGATTAGTTTGAGTGAATTTTATGATGCTCCCATAAAGTTTCAGGTGAACCTGCAAGATGATTAATCTGTCTTGCAGCAACAAATAAATAGTCGGATAGTCTGTTAAGATAGATCAGGACTTCTTCTGTAATATCAGCATTTTGATATAAAGGAACAGCATGACGCTCAGCACGTCGGCAAATTGTACGCGCCAGATGTAGCGTAGCTCCTGCAGGATGACCGCCAGGTAAAATAAAAGCTTTTAATTTGGGAAGTTCATGTTCATGCTTGTCAATCCAGCTTTCTAAAAAATTTGTCGCTTCGGTATCAAAGCGTGTTTTCTGTAATTTAGATTCAACTGCTTGAGTTCTAGGAGTAGCCACAGCAGCACCTACATCAAAAAGAGCGTGTTGTATAATGATCAACTCTTCCCGCAAGCTATCAAATGAAATATCTTTTGGGAAAGCAGCTATCGATAAACCGATGGCACTATTACATTCGTCAATAGCACCTAAAGCTGCGATGAATGCATCTGCTTTGGAAACTCTTTTACCTGTAAATAGGGAGGTTTCTCCCGCATCGCCAGTTTTTGTATAAATCTTTGTCATGTTAATTCTCCGGAATGGCGCAGCAAGATGAGAGCTGGCTTCTTAATTGTTTAAGTGGCTTGAAGGGTTTAACCCTCTTTTCTGCAAGTTTTTCTGCATTTAACAAATATTTCCAAGCCTGAATGTAATCTTGTCGGGAAAGGGATAACTGGGCAAGAAAATATTCTACGGAAAGGTCGTTAGGATCGACTTGATGACTTTTTTCTATCGCTTCTATTGCTTTATCTTCTCTCTGCATATCCATCCAAGTCATCGCAAGCTTCATCCACCCTGCCCGAAATTGCGGACATCTTTCCATCATCACCATGAGTTCATTACAATGTTTTTCTTGTTCAGTCCTCACTTTATCAACCTCAACGTATACAAGCTTGAGAGCTTCTACATCTGTCCTGCCATCCAAGAAGTCTGCTGCAATCATTTTTGTTTGGTGCATCAGTGGATGATTACTGTTGCGAATACGCATCAGATTCTTTTTTCCTTCCTCTATTCTCCCGCTTAGACACAAGCAAAAACCGGTAAAACACTGCAGCAGCGGGTCGTCTCCCATGTATGTTTTTGCTTTTGCATACTCTTCCAGCGCTTTATCATAGTCACCATTCTGCCAATAGGTTGATCCGGTATTAAGATGTGCTAATCCGATAGTTTCTTTGACAGTTCGACGGGGAAGCTCTTCCAGTTCTATACCTAAATAGTTTTCATCTTCTAAATGAATGCCCCCCGCAGTAGTTTCGATATTTCTATATCCTTGCGCTGTTTCATAGCGGAGAAAGATGTGGCCTGGAGGGGTAATGATTTGCAAGGGGAGTCCTACACGTTGGGCAAGACAAGCAAAAAGTAAGCTAACGCCCAAGCAAACGCCTTGGCGGGCTTCTATGACTTTTCCAAGTAAAGAATAGTTTTGTATTTGCTTCGCGTATTTACGGTAAGCGGGAAATCGATAATGCAGCACTTGGAATAGATAGGCGTTTATCGCATTGATCATTTGTTCATGCGTTGCATGGGGGCCTAATTGCAACAATATCTGCAAAGCCATCCAATCCAGCGCTGCTTCGTAACAACGCACATGCTGCAAGGTTTCGGGGGAACTGCCCATTTCCGCCAATAGCAAAGCGCGTGCAAGATCGATCTGATCTGGCGCCATTCTTTGGGCAAGAGTAAGTTCTGTAATGCCATATCCTGCAAGGCGGCGGTTAAGAAGATGTCCTGACGCATTTTCTATGATTTCCAGGGCCTCTTCAGAACAGGAATTAAAGGAACCGGGGAGAGCTTTTGAAAGTCGGATCAAGTCGGGTGCTGCAGCAGATGCTTTATGGATTTGTTCGTAACTTATTAAGTTAGGCTCCATCAGCAAGCTAAGTACTTCACGGATGGAGGCTTGGCCTTGCTGAGTTTCGGGATATAACACACTGAAGGCTAGGAGTTCTTTCAAGCTGTTGCTCGGCAAACTTTTATAAGCAAAGTGTACCGCGCTAGGATGGCGTTGATACTCGATCGCTAAACTTTTAACAGATAACGTGTTGAGAAGCACTAAGGAGTAAATTAAAAGTTTTTTTTGCATGAGATTCTTTTTCTCTTGATTTTAGAGGATTCTTTTTTTATCAAGAAGAACAATACTCGTACGAGTATACCTTATTGTATCCAAAACCCTTGTTTCTCAAGGGAATAGGATATTTATTTCGAAAATGCTTGCAGAAATTCCCTATGATATCTATATTTGTTAGTATGTTCGCTGAAATACTAAAACGGCGGACAGAAAGCAGTTCTCTGAAACTGTATAAGTTATTTAGACAGTGCTAGATAGGTAAAGTAACAATAAATTGTCATACTGTGCTTGTGCGGTGACGAAAGTCATCGCAAAAATAAAATACCATTCAAGTTTTTTAAATTTATTAAGAATTTGATCTTGG